>JBBIUO010000006.1:1603-5999 GCA_037440205.1 Chloroflexota bacterium | reverse complement strand
CGGTGGTGATGATGGTGCATGTGCGGATCGAGCCGCCGTCGGGGGAGTGCCATTCGTCCCACAAACCTGCGAATGCGAACGGCTTTCGGTCTTTCATGTGGATGAAATAAGGCGTTTTGGTTTTGACGCCGGGCTGTGTCTTCCACTCGTAGAAGCCGTCGGCGGGGATGAGGCAGCGTTTGTATTTGAACCCGCCGCGGAAGGACGGTTTTTCTGCGAGGGTTTCGCCGCGCGCGTTGATCAACTTGTTTGCGATGGACGGGTCTTTTGACCAGGAGGGGATCAATCCCCACAGGAAAAAATCCGCCTTGCTTTTTGCGTCGTTTGGGATGGCGAGGACGGGTTGAGTCGGCGCGATGTTGAAGCGGGGCGCAAACTGACTCGGAAAGGTGAATTCGGTAAAGGCATCCTGTAATTCCGCAGGGTCAACCGTAAGGGTGAATCGTCCGCACATGGTTTTTTCTCCTCGTCGCTGGGATCGCCAGCCTATAGTATTACGCTGTGAAAACTACGTCAGCCGCGAAGATTTTGTTTCAGTACCGCACACATGCCCTGGCGGGCAGTGCCAGGGAAATTTATCTTGCCCGCGCGGGCGCAAAATGAATTTTGCGGTACAAACCGCGCTATGCCAGATTGAAATAAAATGTTGCGCCGTTGCCGGGCTGTGATTCCACCCAGATGCGCCCGCCATGCACTTCGATGATCCGTTTTACAAGCGCGAGACCGATGCCGGTTCCGGCGCTGTCGGGGGAAAGTTTGTTGAACAGCCCAAATATCTTTTCGTGGAATTCGGGGGCAATTCCAATGCCGTTGTCTTTTACGTAGAATATCGTTTTGCCTTTCACGTCGTTGAATGCGCCGATCTCGATGCGGGGAGCGGGTTGACTGCCCATGAATTTGATGGCATTTTCGACCAGGTTTTGCATGACCTCGGTCAGGCGCACGCGGTCGCATTTGATTGTGGCGCCGGTCTCCTTGTGAACGATGAGAATGCTCTTTCCTTCGATCTGTCCGTGGACGATTTCCAGCACATCCCTGACGATTTCGTTGAAGGATACTTCGACGGGTGGGTTGATCAACCTGCCGATGCGGGAAAGTTCCAGCAGGTCCTGAAGCAGGTTTTGCATTTTTTCCACTGCCGTTTCGATGCGGGAAATATCCTGCTTTAGTTTGTCAAATTGCCCGGAGAGCGCGTCCTGTTCAAGGTAGCCCAGAAATCCGCGGATGGTGACGAGAGGCGATTTCAGGTCGTGGGAGACGGTGTAGGTAAATCGTTCCAATTCGGCGTTCTTTGTCTCGAGTTCCTCGATGAAATTTTTTCTCTGGCTTAATTCGTTTTGAAGCGCGGTATTCAGCCGCGCGTTCTCGATTGCAAGACCTGCGTAGCCTGCAAACAGCCTCAGGCCTTCCAGCTGTTCGCTGGTGATGGGGCGCTGGGTGACGAGGTTATCCGCACAGATCACGGCGACGGGTTTGTTGCCCGCCCATGCGGCGACAGCAGTGTAGTCTTTGACGTTGTACATTTCATGGCCGGGCGGGATGTGGTTTTCCCCGGCATAGTCATGTGTGAAGTAAAAACCATCGGGTCTTTCCAGGAGTTTGGCAAACGTGGAGGTGCTGTCGCTCTTGTCAACCGGGAAGACGATGCCGTAGTTATTCACCATCTGGCCCTTTTCATCCGTCCCCAGGGTGTCATCCATTTGATTCGGTTCCGGGTTGTAGAGAAAAATCGCAAGCCGGTCAAAATGCAGGTCGTCGTGAACGCCGTGCCATATCTTTCGTATCGTTTCCTTCTCGTCGCTGGCCTCCGTGACACGTTTGCCCAGTTCGATCACTTTTTGGAGCATTTCGCGGCGGCGCGTTTCGGTAAGTTCGGCCTCCTTGCGGTCGTTGATATCGCGCGCCACGCCGGTGGTGCCGATGACTTCCCCCTTTGAATCGAAGATGGGTGTTTTGATGGTCTCGACCCAATATTCGCGGCCTGTGTGATCCTGTTGCTTTTCCTCGATGCGCCTCAGTTTTTGCGTTTGAATGACGATCAGGTCATCTTGACGGTAGTCCCTTGCAAAATCGGCGTTCCAGATTTCAAGGTCGGTTTTTCCGATGATATCCCCAATCGGGCGCCCGGCAACTTCGGCAAACTTTTCATTGACGGCGATGTAACGGCTGTCTGCATCCTTCAACCATGCCATGTCGGGAATGTTCCTGACCATTTCCGCCGTCTGGTTGAGCGCCTCCTTCAACGTTTCCTCGGTGCGTTTGATTTCCGTAATATCCTGCACCGCGCCGATGATGCCGCCGAGCCGGTTTTGTTTTTCGTTCCAGATGGGATGCGCGTAAATCCGCTCCCAGCGAACCTCCCCATTTTTCGTGAACGTACGGATTTCCGTTTTTACATCCTGGTTTCTGGAAAGCGCGTCCATATCCTGGCGGTCTTTTTCCGCATCCTCCGGGTGGACGTGCGCCAGCCAGCCGCCGTCGGCGAGATATTCCTCCACGGTGCGATAGCCCGTCATCATTTCAAAAGCGCCGCCCACCCAGAAAAGGTTGTTGTTCCCATGCTCGTCGATCACGGTTTCAAAAACGTAATCCATGCTGATATCGGAGAGGAGCATGTACTTCTTTTCGCTGATCATGGCGCGATTCAATGCGCCTTGCACGGAACGGGCGGATAGATATTGCAGCGTTGCAACCATGGGAAAGACAACGAGGCTGATCACCCACATGCTCATTGAACTGTCAACGTGTCCCACGATCGCCAGGGTTTCGGTTTCAACATAAACCATGCCCACGCCGCTCAAAAGCGACAGGGCGGTCATGTAAAATGCGATGCGTCCCCCGAAAAGAATGCCGGCAATGATGATGACCAGCGGATATCCCATGACGTATGCTTCACTGCGCGCGCCGCCTCCCGAAAAAGCGGTGATGGTAAAAAAGACCCAGAGCATGGTCATTTGAAGCGCCGCCGCCTCCCGCACAAATCCCCGCCTGGAAAAATACAAGACCGAAAAATTAATGGCTTCGCCGAATGCCGTCTGCGCCAATGCGCGGTTGAATTCGTGCGGCGTGGCGAGAGACGTGAACAGCAGGTATGGCACAGGCACGACGATCATTCCCCACACAATCACGTGCAGAAGGAAAGCCTGATGAGACTTTTCCTCGTTCTCGAACACGGGCGGTTTGAATATTGTTTCGATCAATGTGCTCATCATGACGATCACTTCAATCTGCGGGCATCTCCATCGCGCACGGTGACGTTGACCGCATCGAGGTGTTCGAGCAGGGCCTGCGCATATTTTCGGGTTGTGTTCAGCATATCGCGGACCTCGGCCAGGGTCGTCGTTCCCTTTTTTTCGAGTTCCCCGCGGATCTTTTCCACGATCAAATCGTAATCCTGTTTTTTAAAAACCACATCGGAGGAGACGGCGATCAATTCATTCGATTCAAGCAGGGCATTGAAAACTTCCTCACCGACTTCGGCCTGACATTCCTTGACTCCCGGCGGGCTGAATGGATTTTCCGCGAACCTGCGCATCAATCCCTGGACTTTGGCCTGCTCCTGTCCATTGAACAGAATCTCATGCCCGGCTTTTGCCACCGAAGACAAATGGTCGGTGATCGAGCGATCGGCGATCAGTCTGTTGATGACGGCGTTGAAAATTCGCGGCGCGAGTTTCAGCCTGCTCTTGAGTTCTTCGCGTGGAATGCCGCGGCGTAGACGAAATTGCTTGTGATATGTTTCGACGACCTGCATGGTCCTTTCACGCAAGGCATTCCAGTGTGGGAGCGCGATTGCAAGCACATCGCTGGAAATCGTTTGCTCCCCATCTTCAAGCAGAATTAACCTGCCGCTTTCGAGCAATTCCTTCAACGCTTCGCCTGCCGGCGAAGGTTCGAGCCGTGAACGCGATACCATCTCTTTTATGGATGCGGCATTCAACGCCAGCGCCGCCTCGAACAACACGTCGGAGGGCGAACCCTGCGCGAGAGATTCCAGCGACTTGAGCACATTTTCGTCAAATCGCCTGTGCCTGCCTTTGGGTTGATGATCCACGATTGCGCCGCCGCCGATGGTCTCGCTCGGTGACGGGCGGCGGAGAATGTACCGGTCTCCCCGCACAGTGACGATGGGATCGCGCAATTCCAGTTGCACCCAGCCTTCTTCGCCCTCTTTCAGTTCCTCGGTTCCAAGCAGGCGTAACGCGGCAACGGTCTCGCTTGCGCCGACGAAGAATTTCACCTCGTCGTTATGTTTGATGGGCTTGGAGATTCCTTTGATCAGGCGCAGGCGGGCATCCACCCGGCGGGTGGCTGTGTATTGATTCGGGTGGACGACCACGTCGCCGCGGCGAATCGATTCCATGTTCACGCCAGAAATGTTGACTGCGGTGCGCGA
>JBBIUO010000006.1:0-1567 GCA_037440205.1 Chloroflexota bacterium | reverse complement strand
TCTCCCCTTCGAGCCGCCCGGTAGAATCTCCACTTCATCGCCGATGGAAAGATGCCCATCGCTGAGTGTGCCGGTGACCACGGTGCCGAATCCGCTCATGCTGAAGACGCGGTCAATGGGCAGGCGCGGACGGTTGAGGTCGGGCCTTGCAGGTTTGTTTTCAAGAAGTAATTGGAGATTGGTGATTAGTTCTTTGAGCCCCGTTTTGGTTTTGGCAGAGACTCGGAGGATGGGTGCATCTTTAAGGACAGTGTCACTCACAGCGCCGCGAATGTCTGTTTCGAGGAGATCAAGCCAGGTTGAGTCAGAAGCGAGGTCTGTTTTTGTCAGGACGATCAACCCGGCGGGAATCTGCAATAAATCCAAAATGGCGAGATGTTCCTTCGTCTGTTGCATCACGCCTTCGTCTGCGGCGATGACCAGCAGGGCCGCGTCAATCCCGCCGACGCCGGAAAGCATGTTTTCGATGAAGTCGCGGTGACCGGGCACATCCACGATTCCCACCTCTTCGCCGTTGGGGAGAGTCATCCAGCCGAAACCGAGTTCGATGGTCATTTCGCGGGCCTGCTCCTCTTTGAGGCGGTCCGGGTGTGTGCCGGTGAGCGCCGCAATGAGCGTGGACTTGCCGTGATCTACATGACCTGCTGTGCCGATGACTCTCATGGTTTTATTTGTTTGTGCGCCGATTACTGATTACTGTTCACTGGTAATTGGAGATTGGTACTTGGTGATTATTTTTTCGTCGTCTTTTTTCCGTGCCCCATGATGCGCTGGTAGGAGGTCATCCACTCGTGAATGACGTTCATCAGTTCCTGCAATTGTTTTTCGGTGGCGTCGGTGGTCTGGTGCATTTGATCTTGAAGGATTTGCGCGGCGTCATCGAGCGCGGTGACGCGGCCCTCCATTTTTTGAACATCCTTGCGAATATCGCGGAAGGATTCTTCGGAGGAGAGGCTGTAGCCGGTCCAGCGTTTCTGGTCGTCGGTTTTGAAACTGACCCATTCCTGCCGCAGGCGGTCTTCGGCCAGGCGCTGCATTTCGGTCACTTCGTTGATGCGGCGCTCGAGTTTCGTGTTGAGTTCGAGATAGGTTTCCTGCGCCTTTTTCGCCCCTCGCAGGGCTTCATCCAGGTTTTGAACGTAGACATCGAGTCCCGCCACTTCCTTTTGGAACGCCTCGTAATTTTCCTTCCATTCCTTCCAGGCGCGATCGCGTTCGATTTGCGCGAGGGCCTGTTGCTCGAGGAAGGCGGCCTGCGCCTGTTTGCGTTCCTGCTCGGAGGCGATCAAATCTGTAAAACGGTTTTCGACGTTGCGGATGCTGTCGGCGGCGATGATGGCCTTGTCGCGGTTTTCATCCACACGCTTGCGCATGGCGGTCACCTCACCCTGAATATCGGCGATGCGCTTCAAATCGTTTTTGCGTGTTTCCTCCACAGCCATCAGTGAATGGGTCACATCATCCCTCGCGCGGGAAACCTCCTCCACACGAAGCTTGAGATCGCTTACGTTGTTCAGGATGCGCTGAATCTCGTGAAGCTGCTGAAAGGGATTCGAGCCAAAGTGAA
>JBBIUO010000005.1:17803-25271 GCA_037440205.1 Chloroflexota bacterium | reverse complement strand
GGCGTTCGAGTTGTTCGTCCACCCTGACCGCGCGGTGGAGTTTTGGAACGCGGTGCTGAAGGCGGGCGAGCCGTTCGGCGTCAAGCCAATCGGTTTGGGCGCGCGCGACTCGCTGCGCACGGAGGCGGGTTTGCCGCTCTACGGCGACGAGATGGGACTCGGCTCGGGCAAGCACGGTCACCGCGATCTGGGCGTGGCCGAGGGCGGATTCGGTTCGTACGTCAAGCCATACAAGCCGTGGTTCATCGGGCGTGAGGCGTATGTGGCGCGCGAGAAAGAACGCAAGATGGTGGTGGCGCGCTTCCGCTTCGACGAGCAGCGCGTCCGCCCCGCGCACAACAGCGACCCCGTGGTGGACTCGACTGGCCGCACGATCGGCTACGTGACCTCCTGCGCCATTGACATTGACCGCTTCCTGACGGGTCAAGCGTACATCGAGATCGCCTCCGCGAAGGAAGGGACGCCGATCGGGATCTATCAGGGTGGGGTGATGGATCGGGCGGCGACGGGGGCGAAGGTGGTGAGTAGGTTTCCGAAGTAATTGGTAAGTGGTCCCTAACGGGATGCTTCGCGATAATTGGGACGGCCCGCGTAAGTTTTGCGGGGCGTTTCTTTTATCCCCATTTTCTCTTCGCAGGATTCCACCCTATATCTGGAGAAGGTTCTGGAGTTGTTAGAGGCGCTTCCAGAAATTGCCATATCCTTTCCACCAAAACGGATAAGTTTTCTATATCGATGGTTTCCAAGTCGTTTTTCTTTAAGAAACTTTGCCAGCCTGCTCGATATTTGAGCGCAAAGTCGGCGGATAAACACGCAGGGCGGTTAACGGGAAGTTCCGTGCTGCGATTGTTGAATGTAACCACCAGCGCTTGCTGCAAGGAAAGCACATCGAACTCGAAATATTCGGAAATCAACCACACATCGTAATAATCCTTCCAGCGACTTGGCGCTGTGACATATTTATCCATTGCGTGCAGTTTTTCCGAGACGACAAACTCAGGCGAATAGCCTTTCAGTTGCGGGCGTTCCATGCCGCTCAACAATGTGGGGAAGTATATCTTTTTGGCGGAAGATAGAATTTCATCTGAAAAGCCAATGTCAATGTGGATGGGAATTTCAGCCCTGCCCAAATAGCCCAACAGATTCGCGCTAATTCCCATACGCTCAACGTCCACCAATCTTTCCTCGACCTGAATTGTATTCGCGTCGAAATCCAAGCCGTCTGCAGGGCCAAGAGTCGCCGCCACCGCCTTGAGAATGTGCGTGATGATTTCCGTTTCGCGTTCCAGCGAGCCAAGCAAATCTATGTCCCTTGTCGGGCGGCGCCGTTCCATTTCCCATGCCGTAAATATCAGGCCGCCTTTGAGGACGAAACTGTTTGCAAATTCGGTCTTCGATAAACGATATAGAAATCGCTCCATGCCGTAGTGTTGAAGCAGGTCATTGAACGGTTTGCCGATTTTTCGGGCTTCATTGGCAAGGCGGGCATGGATGGAGGCGGGGATATTTTTCATAGCAGCGCCTCCACATATGGAAGAATTGATTTCTCGACGCGGTTGATTTTGGCATACTTCATAAGTTCGTTCACGTTGCGGGACGCGCCCGCCATATAATCTTTCAACGCTTCGAGCGCAACGTCTTTCCCGATTTCCCTTTGATACCGAAAGCAATCGGTTACGGTTTTTTCCCTGCCATACACGCGGACTTTCACGCCGTCTATGATATGTTCTTCCACGCCAACGGAATATTGCTTTGCCGACCTGATGAATGCTTTTACGGGCGGATATTGGATTCTGGGGTAGTTCGTTCCGCGCGGCAGGGCAAGATATACCCAACTGGGAATTTGAGTAGTCAGCCGATGAAAATACAGCGCGGAAATCAAAAACACCACACCTTTCGGAATGAGCAAGCTGGTTTGGACAAGGTCGGGGTCGCTCAGGGGTTCGGAGTCCGCCAGCCTGTACAGCCCGCGCGCTTCTTGTATCAACTCGCCGCGTTTGACCATCTCATAGAGGGTGTATTCTGGCACACCGAATTTCAGCGCCTCGCGCCGCCGCAGGATGCCATGGTTTTGAAAAATTTCTTTGGCTGTCTGGAACTTATTGTTTTTCATGGGTTTGCTGCTCCGCCCTTATTTTACAAGGAAATCGCTACAAATTCAATGGGGTTGTATATTTTCCCTTTTTTAGACGTGCCATGAAATCACACCTTTGCACCTTGCAAATATAGAGTGTCCGCCTGTGGCGGTGAAGGTGGTGAGTAGGTTTCCGAAGTCGTAAACGGATTGCCTTCGGCGGAACGGATAAACGGATGGGATGGCCTGAGGGGGCAGAAACAAGAAACAAGTTTACACTAACTCCAATTCGACCCGAACACGATCAGCATTCCGAACAACAACAACTTTGCGATAGCGGTGGCGGCAGGGGTGAACGGCGCGGCCTGGCGGTTGACCCTGAACTATGCCTCGGGTGAATACAAACTGCAACTCTGGGCAATGGATAACACCGGCAACTGGGTGACCGGAGCGCAGATCCCGATTCAAGACACATCCCAAGTGATTATGGTGGAAAACAAAGCGCTTGCCAACAATGGCTGGGTGAAATTGTGGGTGAATGGCACGCTGGCGGGTACGGTTGCCAACGTGAACAATGACCTGCAAACCGTGGATAATTTCTCGCTGGGCGCCGTGCAAACCATTGACGCTGGCACAAGCAGCACGATCTATTTCGATGCGGTCGAGACGTACGAAACCGTGCAGTAGGGACAATGACTTCCATGTGACGTATCCTCACGCTCGTTGAAACATTCTATATGGAGTGTTGATGTTTGACAAAAAAGTCCCGCAAGCCTTGTGAGCCTGCGGGACTTTTTCGTTTATGTCGGGCCAATGCCCATTATCGCTTCTGTTTTCTTGCTACTCTCTAACATTACAGCACAAGGTAGGCGGACGTTAGAGAACGTCCGCTACGCTCGTGGCGTAAGAGACGCTCTCTAGCGTCAGACTTTGCGCTGTAATACTACTCTCTACTTCCCAATCTCTCCCCTATCCAACGCCCTGAACCTGTGAATGAAATACACCGCAAGGCCGAACAGGAAGATGGCGTTGGCCTGATGGATCAATGCGATGACGATGTTGACGTAAGACAGAATGGTGAGAACGCCGAGCGTGATCTGCAAGGCCACCACGCCGATCAGCCATTTGAGTCCGTTTTGAATCTCGGCAGGATAATTTTGTTTTTTGACGATGTAAAAAACCACCGGCACGAGGATAATTCCCAGCCATGCAAACCAGCGATGGACGAAGACGATGGTCTGCGGGGATTCAAGGAAGTTGATCCACGAATTGAACAGGTTGGGCGGGATCCATTTGCCGAGCATCAGCGGCCAGGTATCTGAAACGTGACCGGCCTTGAGTCCCGCCGTCATGCCGCCGTAGAAAATTTGAATCAACAACACAACCGTTGACCAAAGCGCCAGTTTGGAAGGCAATGACCACGTTGCTTTCTTCGATGTGTCGGGAAATCCGTATTTGTGCCCAAACGCCGTCCACAGGGCGAGGCCGAACAGCGAAAGAGCGAGCAGAAGGTGAAAGGTCAGGTTGAAGTGACTGACGGCCGGGCGGTCAACGAGGCCGCTGGCGACCATGATCCAGCCCATGAGAGCCTGCCCGATGAAGAGTATACCCATCACAAAATAGATGCCAAATTCCTTGAATGGGATGGTTTTCTTGAAAAGGAAATAGAAGACGGGAATGGCATAAAACAACCCGGCGAGCCTTGCCACATTTCGATGAATCCATTCCATGTAGAAGATGAACTTGTATTCGGGCAGGGTCATGCCGGTGTTGATGAGTTTGTATTCGGGGGTTTCCTGATACTTGGCGAATTCTTCTTCCCAGGCTTGCTGGCCGAAGGGCGGCATGGCTCCGCTGATGGGATTCCATTCCACGATGGAGAGGCCGGAGCGGGTGAGGCGGACGAATCCCCCGAAGACGACGAGAAACGCCACAACGAAGGCGAAGGCATACAGCCATTTCATCACGGCGTTGTTTTTGGTTTTGGGCATGTTTTATTTTCTCCGTTGGTGAGATGGGCTGGATTATAGCATGTGGAAATATCCACAGGCTGGGATTCTGTCAAAGAAACGGGAGCAGGTTGAAGGTCAGGGGTGAAGCGAAAAAACACCCGCCAGCAGGTGACGGGTGCGCGGTGTTCATCCGCTTTGCAGTTGAATCAACAGTTTGCGGTAATCCTCCACGTTGGGCGGATTCATGAAGATGATCTGGTTGATCACTTCGAGGGCGGTGTGTTTGTCGCCGTTTTGCACGAGGGTTTCGCCCAGTTCATCCAGCATGGCGATGGCCTCCCCGGTGCGGCCTGCGAAATGAAGCTGCGCGGCGAGCGCGCGTTTGAGAAGCGGCTGATCTGGATGCTCTTTGATGATGTCTTCGATGAAGGTGACGGCCACTTCGTTCCTGCCCTGACTTTCGAGATAGGTCATGTAGTTTTCGAGTTCGTTCATGGCCTTATCGGGCTGGGCCATGCGCAGGTTGAGTTCGACGAGCTGCCTGCGTGTGGCATCGTCATCGGGTGTGATACTGCGGAGTTGTTCGTAGATTCGCAGGGCTTGTTTCCAGTCGAGGCGCTGCAGGTCGATATCGGCCATGCGCTGCATGATGAGCGCGTTCCATTCGCGGCTGGCGTTGCCCTGCTGGACCAGTCGCAGTGCGGTGGTGTAGGTCTTTCGCGCCATGTCCAGTTCGGCGAGGCGTTGATAGATGGCGGCCAGATCGAGGTATTCGCGCACGGCATCGTCGGCTTGTCCGCGGGCGACGAGTTGGTCAATGAGACGGCTTCGCGCGGCAAGGTCCATGGGCGCGAGTTGGATGATGCGCCGCAGGAGTTTTGTGGCCTGCATCACTTCACCGCGCACGCTGTAGAGATGGGCGACAGTGCTGTATTTTGTGATCGCGTCTGCATCGCGGTTTTCCTGCACGAGCAGGTCGCCCATCAGGGAGTGGAGCGGAAGATAGGTCGGCGCGGCTTGCACGGCGTGGTAGGCTTCGTCCATTGCGGAACGCAGGTTTCCCATGCGCGCGAGTTGATTGACGCGGTTCATCGCTTCGAGCACGGAACTGGATTGCGCCTGCAAGATCACATCGGCCAGCGAGGCGAGCATTTCACCCTCCTGCCGCGGCATTTGTTCGCGCGTTTTGTGAAGTTGCTCGCGCCAGTCGGGGCGCATCAGCAGGCCGTGGATGTTCTCGCACACCTTTCGCAGGACGGTTTCATCCTTTTGACTTTGATGCGCTTCGATGATGGGTTCGTATTGCTGGCTGACCTCATCCGCCTTTTCGGGTGGGACGGTCATGGCGTCGGCGAGTTTCAGCGCTTCGAGATATTCCAGCGCGGCTTCGTTGAAAAGGGATTTCTGCACCAGCAGTTGTCCCAGCAGGAGGCGCGTGCCAAGCGCGTAATCGTTGTGCTTGACGGAGTTTTGCAGGAAGCGTTGCGCGCTTTCGAGGCGGTTGCCTTTGTAACGCAGATATCCCAGGTTGAAATAAAGGGAGGCATGTTTGAAGCCCGCTTCGAGCGCGCCTTCGAGTTCTTCTGCGGCCTGCGCATCGTTGCCTTTGGTTTGGGCGTCAATTGCCAGGCCGAGATGCAGCACCGTTTTCGTCTGCTCCGATTGTTGCAGGGAGAGTCCGCCGGTGCCTTTCATGATCGCAGACATGCCGCGCCGTTCCTGTGCGGAGGGGCTGTCGTCGGAATACTCGAAGAGGAGTTCTGCCAGCTGGGTCAATGCCTTTTGACGGGCTTCCAGTACCGGGTCGAGACCGGAAGCGCTTTGCGAGGAGGCCGGTTTCTGCAATTGCTTGACCAGCGCCATGCGGATGGGTCCCGTTCCGCCTTTTCCGCGCATCGGCTTTGGAAGCAGTTGTCCCATCTTCAAGGATGCCTGCGCTTGTTTGGCTTCGGGGCTGTTGGGCAGAAGTGAGAGGGCTTTCTCCACCATCTCTTTTGTTTTTTCGGCGTTGCCCGCGCGCTGGATGATGCTGGCGATGGCGAGATATTCGGTGACGGCCTGTTGCACGTGGCCGAGTCTTTCATGCACCTGCGCGAGGCGCGAATGCGCGATGGCGTTTTCCGGGTTGACGTTCGTCACCCGCACCCAGCTTTCGAGCGCCTTGTCGGTATCGCGCTGTTGAAGGAAGAGGTCGCCCGCGCGAATGGCCGCATCTACAGCGGTTTTCAAATCGCCGGTGCGTTCGGAGAGTTGCGAGACCTTTTCCATCGGCACGGGGTCATCCGGTGAAAGCCTGACGACGTTCATGTAAATGTGCAGGGCCTCTTCAAATTTGCCGAGTTGATAGAGGGCGAGCCCCAGGCTGTTCAATGCTTTTGGATGGTCGGGAAATTCCTCGAGCGCGCGGCGGTATGCGGCGCTGGCCTTGTCCCATTCCTGATCCCAGGCGGCGGAGTGGCCGTCGTTCATTGCTTTTTGAAAGACATCTTCTCTTCCGGGCATAGTGAGTGTTCTACTTTCGCGTTTGCGATGGATGACAAACTATCATGCAATTATAACCGCCTGCATTCGATGGATGAAGCAACAGCGCGATTACTTTAGTACCGTCATCTCGCCCCAACTCGCGCCCGCTCTTGCTTCTGTTTCGAGGGGGATGCTCATCGGGTAGGCATTGGCCATCGTTTCCTGCACCACCTTTAGTCTTTTCAACTTCCTTCTTTGGGCATTCGAGCACCAGTTCATCATGCACCTGCAAAAGCATTTTGGCGTTCAACCCGGCGGCTTTCAACGCGGGAGGGATTTTCAACATGGCAATCTTCATGATATCCGCCGCTGTGCCTTGAATGGGCGCGTTGATGGCTTCGCGTTCCTCGCGGTTTTTCATCTGCACATTGACCTTGCCCTGCAACGCGGGGAAATAGCGCCTGCGGCCAAGTAAGGTTTCCACATAGCCGATCTCGGCGGCCTGGCGGCGGATGCCATCGAGGTACTTTTTGATGCCGGGGAATTTTGTGAAGTAGGCTTTGACGAACGCCTCGGCTTCGGCGAGAGTCAATTCAGTGGAGCGGGTGAGGCCAAACGCCGACATGCCATAGATCAAGCCGAAGTTAATGGCTTTCGCATGGCGGCGCATTTCCTTTGTGACCTTGTCCAGTTCGATGTCGTAGATCGCGGCGGCGGTTGTGGCGTGGATATCCTCCCCGGCGCGGAAGGCTTT
The DNA here is from genome assembly GCA_037440205.1 of Chloroflexota bacterium. Lineage (GTDB taxonomy): Bacteria > Chloroflexota > Anaerolineae > Anaerolineales > Villigracilaceae > Villigracilis. Next base: position 18,028 of record JBBIUO010000005.1, on the reverse strand, counting down.
GAGCATGGCTTCGTCCTTTGCCATGTGCGCCACGATGCGTAGCTCGATCTGCGAGTAATCCACCGAAAGCAAAACGTTGCCCTTGTCGGCGATGAAGCCGTTTCGCACGCGGCGTCCCGTCTCAGTGCGGATGGGGATGTTTTGCAAATTCGGATTGTTCGATGACAGGCGTCCCGTCACCGCGCCGATCTGGCTGTAGGAGGTATGCACACGCCCGGTGTTCGG
>JBBIUO010000005.1:15727-17793 GCA_037440205.1 Chloroflexota bacterium | reverse complement strand
AAGGCACCTGCCATTGGGTCGCGCGACAAGAAGCGCCCGGTGTTCGGGTCCATCGCGGCGGGAAGCGCATCCACGTAGGTGGATTTGAGTTTGGAAAGTTCGCGGTGCTCCAGAATAAAATCCAACGCGGGATGTTTGCCGCGCAAGGCATCCAGCACATCTGCCGAGGTGGAGTAAAAGCCTGTCGTCGTTTTGCGGCCTTTGTCGGGTGGTTCGAGGCGCAGATGATTGAACAGCACATCCGATAATTGCTGCGGCGAATTGATGTTGAACGTTCGTCCCGACAGTTGATAAATTTCCTTTTCGATCTCTGCGAGACGTTTGCCCAAATCCTTCGACATCTCCGCGAAGAATTTTGCGTCAATCAACGCGCCGGTCATTTCCATTTCCGCAAGCACGGGCGTAAGCGGCATGTCAATCTCCGCGAGCAGTTTTGTGCCGTTCACGCGCTCCAATTCCTTTTGCATGATGGGGATGAGTCGAAGCGTGGTCTCGGCATCGGCGGCGGCATACGCGGCAACGGATTCAATCGCCACCTCCGCCATGCTGATCTGCTTTCTGCCTTTGCCGATGAGTTCCTCGATGTGGGTCATTTCTTCGCCGAGGCGGTATTGCGATAAATTCTTCAACCCCAAATTGCGCGACGATGGGTCAACGATGAATTCGGCCAGCATGGTGTCGAAGGTGAGCGGTGAAATGGTCAGCCCATAACGCGCCAGCATGATGAAATCGTATTTTGCATTGTGCGCCGCCTTGCCGATCTTTGGGTCTGTCATTGCAGGCGTGAGCGCGGCGATCACTTTTTTGATGTCGAGATTGTTTCCCGATGTATGACCGACTGGAATGTAGTAACCCTGACCTTCCCTGATCGCAAGTGAAATGCCGACGAGTTCCGCGGTCGTCTCTTCCGTTGAAGTTGTTTCTGTGTCGAAGGAGATGATCTTTGCCTTTGACAGTTCCTTTTTCAAGGCGTTCAACTTTTCATCCGAATCGACAACCACAACTTCGATCTTCGACGGCGCAGAAACGATCACCGGCGCATTCACGAACATCGTCATCTGTTCGCCCGCCCTGCCTTTCGACGGTTTCGCGGTCACTTCCACTGCCGGCGCATTCCCGCTGATTGCCGGCAGTTTGGCAAGCAGGGTTTTGAATTCCATCTCCTTGAAGAAGTCTTCGAGCGCCGCCGCATCGAACGGTTTGACCGCGGCATGTTCGAGATTCAAATCAATTTTCAGGTTCACTTCGATGCGTGCGAGGTCGCGGCTCATGTATGCCGTCTCTTTGCTGGATTCAAATTTACCCTTCCAGCGATTTTCCACCTGGTCGAGGTTGGCGTAGATCGCATCGAGCGTGCCGAATTTTTCGAGCAAGGCAATCGCCGTCTTTTCGCCCACGCCCTTCACGCCGGGGATGTTATCGGAGGTGTCGCCGACGATGGCTTTGTAATCCACCACCTGATTCGGACGCACACCCAGTTTTTTGATGACATCCGCATCGGTGACGTAAGTCTGGTCGTCGCCTGCTAGATAGACGGCCGTCCGGTCATTGACCAACTGTAGCAGGTCTCTGTCTCCTGTGATGATCTTCACCCCGAGTCCTTTTTCGATGGCAACGCGGGCTACACTTCCAAGCACGTCATCCGCTTCGTAACCATCCATTTCGAGGCGAGGAATGTTGAATAGATCCACCATCTGGCGGATGCGGTCAATTTGCGGACGCAGGTCATCGGGCATCTTTTCGCGCGTGCCTTTGTATTCGGGGAAGATATCATCGCGGAAGGTTTTCCCCACGTCGAATGCGACGGCGAGATATTCGGGCTTTTCCTGTTCCAGCACGCGGATCAACTCACGAGCAAAACCGTAGATGCCGGCAGTGGGTTCTCCTTTGGAGGTCTGCCAGCGTGAACTGCCTCCGCCCGCGGTGAGGGCGAAGTACATGCGATAAGCAAGTGCGTGTCCGTCAATTAGATAAAGGGTAGGGGGCATGGGGTGTCTCTTTTGTGTGAGGTGAAATTGGACGGTTATCAGGAACAATGCAAGATAAATCTTGCGGTACGAAAAATA
>JBBIUO010000005.1:0-15717 GCA_037440205.1 Chloroflexota bacterium | reverse complement strand
GAGTGATTATACTCTGCGTTTTGTTTGTGGCTTTTGAAATTTACTTGCGCCGCGGCTCGGAGTTGAGTTCCTGTCCCTGCCGCTGACGGGTCTGGCGAATGTAATCGCGCACCAACTGCTGGGGGTGAGGCTGGGTTCCGCCCATGATGAGATAACCGGGCGCCCAGAAATCACCGGAGGGATTTTCCCTCTTCAAGCGGCCAAACTCGTTGAATATCTTTTCTGAAGTCTGCTGGCGCATGATGCGCATGAGATACCCCGGAGACGTATTTGGCTGGACGTTGACGACCCACTGCAAATATTCGGGACGAACCGAAAGGTATTCCAGCCGCCAGCCGAAGGCAATGCAAATGTTGGGAAGCCATTCACCAAGTTGATCTGCAAGATCGCCGGTGAGGTAATGCGCTGAGAAGCGCGGCACGAGCAGGCAGGCATACGTCAGGTGATACAAACCTGCTGTGGTTGGTTCCACTACAAGTTTGCGGATGGCTTCCGTGGTGGGGCTTTCACGGGTGACGTCGGTCTGGCCGGGCGCGGGTTTGGCAACTGGGGTCTCGGGTCTTTGCTTGGGGCGGGAGGGAGCGGTGACTTCAACTTCGCCGGCCACCGATTGCGGTTGAACATCCGTTTCAGCGGCGCGGTTTTGATTGACGACGATCGGCACGTTGTTCAAATGGATGGCAGGATTTGACTCACGCTTGAACACCGAAGCGTTGGAAAGCGAAGTCGAAACACGAGTCTCGTTCGGGTCGAATTTTTCCTTTTGGCGGGGCAGGTTGAAGTCGCGTGTGGTCGCGGGTTCCGGGTTCGGAGTCGGCACATTGTTGAGGATATCTGAAATGGGCGGCACTTCCACTGAGTCATCGTCATCCAGTGCGTCTTCGGCCTCTTCAACGGTCCGGTTTACCGGGGATTTTTGTGATTCAACGACTTCATTATCGAGATTGGTGACAAGCTGGCTGGCTTGTGCGCGGATGGTGCTAAAGGGAGTCTCTGCGTCGAAAACAAGAGCCAGCACCGTGTCCGGGGCGAGGCGGGTGGCGTACAGCATGTGCTCGGCTTTTGTGCTTTCGAGGCGGATAAACCGCAGGAGGTCGAATCCTTTTTGTCCATCCCAGTTGCGTGTGACAGTCTGCGCCACTTCCTTTGCCGCGCTCTGCGAGAGACTGCCGGCGTAAGCCCACAGGTCGCTCTTGCGTGTGATCAAGGCCGCTTGCGCCGATGATTCCAGCGTGAGGCGCGTGAGGTGCTGGGCGGCTTTGTTCGGGTCGCTTAACCAAGGCAGGGTGGCGCTTGAACCGACCTGCGGTGTGGACGTGGCGGTCGTTTGTGGTTGACTGATCGCGGTCATAAAATTTGACATCTTAAATGGTTTGCGGACGAGAATCCATGGACGTAACTCATCGAAGGGGGGAGGAGTTACACTTTCATCGCAAAGGATGACCACATTGATGCCGGGACGAATGGTGCGGAGAGCGCTTCCAATATCGCGAACCACTGCTTCGCCGAGGGCGAGATCGAGCATGGTGAGAGGGGCGCCGACTTCATCTGCCCGCACGATGGCGGACGACTTGTTGCTGACGACATGGATGCGGTATAAATCCGTCTCTTCCAGTGTGCGACGGATCGTTTCTCCGAGTTTCGAAGAAGAAGTGACAACAAGGATATCCGCAGGCATTTGTACAAAGTTTATCACTTATAAGAGGCCTAATCAAGTCAAATTTCGCTTCATCGTTTGCATTAATGATATTCTGGTCAATTTGTCTATTCAACTTGTAATTTACGTGGGAGTATGCTTTAATAATGAAAATTCGCTCGTGTATGGATGGATTGGATCACTTTCTTAACCCGCTTTGGCAAATGTTCCCAAAAAATGCAGGGGCGGCCTGTTCAGAAGCAAGTGGTCTGACAAATCTCGAAGGGCCGTCCCTCCTTGTAAATTCGATGTCGTCAAACGAGATCGCGCAACAGCGGCGGATAAATCCACAGTAAGGTTAATGTATGCATCGAGAACGTGTTTCAGAAAATGTTTTTTGGTTCCAAAGTGAAGTCTATGCCCAGGTGACGGCGGGCGTGATCGTGGGTCCGCAATGGGCGGTGGTGGTTGATACGCTGGCCTTGCCGGAAGAGACGCTCGGCATGCGCGAGTTCATCGAGCATGAACTGGGCGTGCAGGTGCGTTATGTAATCAACACGCATTATCATGCCGATCACACCTGGGGAAATTGTTTCTTCCCCGGCGCGACCATAATCGGCCATGCGAAGTGCCGCGAACTGTTAATCGAGCAGGGGATTCCCTCGTTGGAAGCAGCCCGCAGACAAAACCCGAATCTGCGCCAGGTGAAGATCGTTCCTCCCCACCTGACGTTTGGTTCCGGTGAATTGACAATGCGTGTGGGGAAGAAGAATCTGGTCTTCTCGCAGGCCTTCGGCCACAGCGAAGACGGCATCTCGGTTTTGGTGGAGGAGGATCGCGTGTTGTTTGCCGGCGATGCCTTCATGTCCCTGCCGTATATCGTGGACGGGGATATTGACGACATGATCGCCTCCGTCAAGAAGATCGGGCGCATGGGACTGGAGAACATCATCCAGGGTCACGGCGATATCATCCTGCGCGGCGAGATCGATGCGGCGGTGAAGGAAAATATGAGTTACCTCACCAGCATCAAGAAGGCTGTGAAATCTGCCGGCAAGCGCAGGAATGTGGACGAATATCTCGAAACGATTACCATCGAAGAATGCGGCAAGAGCCGGGTCTATTTGGGCGGCCTGGCAGAGACGCTGCATCGGCGCAATTTGCGGGCGTTGTATCGTCAGATGCACGGCGAGTGAGGGGAAAGTAGGAAGGATGAATGATGAAGGATGAAGGATGAAGGATGAAGGATGAAAAAAGGAAAAGAGGGAATAGAGATTGTGAAGTAACTTTTGGTTAGTGGTGAAGCTTTATTGGGGGAATGATGGGCGAGAGAAAGACAACGAAAGGAAAAAAATGAAACCCCAGGGCAGACTTGGCAGGTTACACCCAAATATCTGGATTGTGACAATCACTTCCTTTCTCACAGACATCTCTTCGGAGATGCTTGTGTATTTGATCCCGCTCTTTCTTGCGAATGTGCTGGGGGTGCGGATGGCGTTCATCGGTTTGATCGACGGCGTTGCCGAAACGACGGCAAGCCTGCTCAAGGTGTATTCAGGCGCGCTTTCGGATAAATTGGGAAACCGCAAATGGCTGGCGGTCATCGGCTACGGCATTTCGACGATTGCAAAACCGTTTTTGTATTTTGCCAATTCGTGGGGCTGGGTGCTGGGCGTGCGTTTTTCTGACCGGGTCGGCAAGGGAATTCGCACGGCTCCGCGCGATGCGCTGGTTGCCGCCAGCACCGATGAAAACAATCGCGGGTTGGCGTTCGGTTTGCATCGCGCGGGCGATACGGCGGGCGCGTTTTTGGGAATCGGCATCGCCGCGCTCATTGTATGGTTGACACAGAAAGGCTCATTGCAGATCACACGCGAGACATTTCAAATCGCTGTGCTGGCGAGCATCCTCCCGGCGGCGCTGGCGGTGATCGTTCTCGGGGCGGGGGCTGTCGAGGTCGCTGGAGCAGGCAAAGGGTCGGAAAAGAAGCGTCTGTCATTTAATGAGATCAATCCCCGGTTCAGGAAATTTTTGTTGATCACGATTCTGTTCACGCTTGGAAATTCCTCCGACTCGTTCATCATTTTGCGCGCGCAGGAACGCGGCTTGAATGTGTTGCAGACGCTGTTCATGCTGATGACCTTCACCGCGATTTACACGATTTTGTCGGGGCCGCTCGGCGCGCTTTCCGATAAAATCGGGCGCAGAAAATTGATCATCGGCGGCTGGCTCGCGTATGCGCTTGTGTATTTTGGGTTTGCGTTTGCAAGCGCGGGCTGGCACATTTGGACGCTGTTTGGGTTGTATGGAATTTATTACGCGGCAACAGAGGGCGTGGCGAAGGCCTTCGTTGCGGATTTGGTTCCCGAAGCCCAACGCGGAACGGCTTACGGATGGTTCAATGCGGCGATTGGAATCACGGCTCTGCCGGCCTCGCTTCTTGCCGGACTTTTGTGGCAGGGACTCGGACAATGGGCTGGATTCGGCGCTTCGGCTCCTTTTTTCTTCGGCGCGGCGCTGGCTTTGCTGGCGGGCGTGCTGTTATCCTTGCTTCGCGAGACCGCGTAACAGGCGTTCTCAAACGCCGGGGTTGCGCTGGAGAGCGCAACCTACGCGAGTTTTTGTAATCTGTCCTTGTGGCGAATGGTGAAGTGATATGACTGAAACGATGTTGTACGCGATGAACGGCAAAGGGAAGACGACGGGCAGGAATTCAAACCTTTCCGGTCTGCCGCCGTTTCAACAAGGCGGTTTGGATTCACTTTGCGGACTGTACAGCATCGTCAACGCAGAGCGGATCATCAACCGTTCCTCGGACGAGGATACCCAGCAGTTGTTCGATGAACTCATCCATTATCTTTCGCGCCGCGGCCTGCTGACGAAGTTTCTCATCGGCGGCATCATTCACACGGAAATGCTGGTCATCCTGAACAAGGTGGTTGGGAAAAAACGCATCTCGAACGTGGATATTCCATTTCGCGGCGTGCCCAACCCCGACCTGACGACGTTCTGGAAATCCATGCAGGGCTTTTTGGATGGCACGCCCGGGCGCGCCATTGTGCTGGGATTGCAGGGCTATCACGATCATTGGACGGTGATCGAAAAGATTACGAATCGTTCCATCCTGTTGTATGACTCGGCGCTGATTAAACGATTGCCGCGTTCGAGTTGCACCACTGTCTATGCGGCGGGAAAACGCCAGCACATCCTGCTCCCTGCGCAGACGTATTATCTCTCGAACGAAGGCGCGACCATAAGCCAGTATGACGTTTGATGGAGGATGACGTGACCCATCCGCCCGTTGACCTGTCCCAGTTTGCGAAAGAGGAATACTGCTACCTCACCACGCGCGGACGCAAGACCGGCAAGCCGCACGAGATCGAGATTTGGTTCGGCGTCAACGGCAATTCGCTGTATCTTCTTTCGGGAGGCATGGACAAATCGGATTGGGTGCGAAATTTGCTCAAAGAGCCAAACGTCACAGTGCGAATTGCAAAACGAACATTCAACGCCTCCGCGCGGCTGGTCAATGACAAAGACGAAGAAATGCTGGCGCGGAATCTACTGGCGGATAAATACAGCGAACGCGAAAGGGATGGTTCCTTAAGCGAGTGGGCAGGGTCGGCGCTGGTGGTGGGAGTGGATCCAATTCCCCGTTAGATATACTGAACACGGTCACAAATTGCGGTTTTCAGATTTAACGCAAAGTCGCCAAGATGCGAAGGAAAATGTCGCTTTATGCCTTTGCGTCCTGGCGTTAAAAACTCCCGATAGTTTTGCTCTACACTCTCCCCTGAGTCCCCTGAGGTGACCGCTGCTCTTGCAGGCAAGTATGATACAATCGCATCGATGCATGTGAGCAGGGCGGACAATAAACGAAAGGACGCTTTTTCACTCAACGCCTGGATGTTAAAAACTCTACCATGCTGATTTTATTCACCCGCCGATGCGCATCAGCGGATTTTAGCAGCGTCGCCGTTCGTTTACAGCGCGCTTAACTCCAGGAGAAAAATGGAATACAAACTTTATGTCGGAAACCTGTCCTACGATGTCAGCGAAGCGGACTTGCACGAATTGTTCATGCAGGCTGGCGCAGTCAAGTCGGTGGCGTTGATCAGTTCTCAGGCCAATCCAAGGGCTTTGCCTTTGTCGAGATGGATAACCAGGCAGATATGCAAAACGCCATCGCCACGCTCAATGGCAGGGAACTCAAGAATCGCCCGCTTTCGGTCAGTGTTGCCCGCCCGCGCGAAGAACGGCGCGACTTTGGCGGAGGCAATCGCGGCGGCGGAAATTCCTCCGGTAACCGCAAGCACAAATCCGGCACCAACCGCAGACCGTATTAGAACAAAAACCATCTGGCAAGGTAATCTCTTGCGGGATGGTTTTTTATTTGCCCACCCATTGCGGTCATAAATTGCGCCTGTCGTGTCAGGCAAGTTTGCTCCCCGCGCCGTCCCTTCGACACTCCCTTCGGTCGCAGGACAAGCCACGGCGAAGGGATGACAGCTTGAGCGTCAGTTGCTGACAACCTTTGTGTGCACGCAGGACATTCGTCCGCTGTTCTCCTCTGAAAATCCAATTAAAATACCAGCCAAAAATCTGTGTAAACAGTTGACAGTCGCTTCGCAAAGCGACCGTCAACTGGGCCAAAGGAGCAACCTCATGGGCGTCATTCTGCAAACCTTCTACTGGGACTGTCCACGCGAGGACGGGAAAGAATTTCAATGGTGGAACTATATCACTCGTGAAATCCCCGCGCTGGCGAAGGCGGGATTTACTTCGCTATGGCTTCCGCCGATTCACAAAGCCGCAAATCTCGCAGGGCCTTCGATGGGCTACGACCCGTACGATTTTTACGACCTCGGCGAATTCGATCAGAAGGGAAGCGTCCCGACCTGGTTTGGGACCCGCAAAGAGTTGGAGTCGCTCATTGAAACAGCACACAAGCATCAGTTAAGTGTGATCGCGGATATGGTCTTGAATCACAACAGCGGAGCGGATGCGCAGGAGGTCAATCCCATCACGGGGCAGTCGCGTTGGACTCTCTTCAATCCAAAAAGCGGAAGGTTCCCGCGCAATTGGGAATCATTTCATCCCAGCATGTACGAGAGTTGGGATGAAATGACCTTCGGCGATATGCCCGACCTTTCGCATCGCAATCCGTACGTGTATGCCGAATTGCTCAAACTTGCGCGCTGGCTCATCGAAGAAATCCGCTTCGACGGCTTTCGCTATGATTTTGTGAAAGGTTACGGCGCGAACACCATCACCGCCATTCAGGAATATCGTTACATGCGCGATGGAAAACCGTTCACTCCCTATGGCGTGGCCGAATATTGGGACAACGCCACCAACACACTGCATTGGGTGGATGCCGCAAACTTTTCCAATTCCAACCCTGTGGATGCGTTCGATTTTCCGCTGCGCGAATTGCTCAAAGGGCTGTGCGATTCGTATGGTTTTAGTTTGAAGAACCTTGTGTACGGCGAAACCATTTTGAAAGCGCAACCGCAAACCACTGTGACCTTTGTTGAAAATCACGACCTGCGCGATGAAGGCCGTCCCATCGCAAACGATAAACTGCTCGCGTATTCCTACATCATGACGCACGAAGGCTATCCCTGCGTTTTTTGGAAGGATTACTTCAATTACAACCTTGCCCTGCGCGATACGCCCAACGGCATCGACGCGCTTGTGGCCGCGCATGAAAAATACGCGGGCGGCGACACTTCCATTTTGTATCTTTCAGATGACCTGTACATCATGCAGCGCGGCGGCTATGGGAATCAACCTGGATTGATCTACGCGCTCAACAATCGCGGCGACGACTGGCGCGGTGCATGGGTCAACACGAAATGGAACAGCGCTTCATTCCGACCTGTGGCATGGTGGGGCAAATTTGACATGTCCCGCCCCGTAGACCAATCCACCGGCCCCGATGGCCGCGGTCAATTCTTCGCCCCCGCGCGCGGATACGCGGTGTATGCGGTGAAGTAATGTCATTGCGAGGCCGCAGGCCGAAGCAATCTCAACTCCATTCTCTAACATTACAGCACAAAGTCAGGCTCAAAGCCGCCGTCCCCGGCGGCGCTTTGTGAGGAAAGTCCTGCGCCGGGGACGGCGCAGGGAGCAACTTGCGCTGTAACACTAATCTCTACTCTCTATTCTCCAATCTCTACTCTCTACTCTCTAACACTCATCCACATAACAATAATCCCCCTGAAACAACTGCCAGTCGCGCATGAACTTTTCCAATTCCTTCAAGTAGGGCTTCACCGCCTCCCCGCTGACCACAAACTCATTGTTCGTGATCACCGGCAGGGAATGACCCGCACCGAACAACTCCCGCGCCTCGGCTGGCTCGATCACCACGCGATCATAGCCAAGCACCATCTCACGGAATTCCGCTTCGATGGTATCGGCTTGTACACTATTTGCTTCACGATAAAGTTTGATCATACGGTTCTCTCTTTGCCGCTATTATAATCATCCCATGACGACCCCCATCCACGAACGACTCAAATCCCTGCTCGATGCAAACAACGCGGTCTATCGTGTCATCGAGCATGAAGCCGAAGGGCGGACAGAATTCATCACGAAGATTCGCGGCAACCGCATCGAGCAGGCCATCAAGTCCATGGTGGTGCAGGTGCGGCTGACGCGCAAGGAAAACCGCTACTACCTCGCCAACATCCCCGGCGATTGCCGCGTGGACTTGAACGCCATCAAAAACCATTTCAACGCCGATAGCGTTGGCTTTGCTCAAAAGGAAAAAGTCGAGGCACTGACGGGTTGTGTCATCGGCTCCATTCCGCCGTTTTCCTTCAACGAAAAATTGGGCCTGATCGCCGATCCGCGCATCCGCGAAAATGAGGAAGTCGTTTTCAATGCGGGCAGTCTCGAACGATCCATTTTCATGAAGATGGAGGACTACTTCCGCATTGCCAATCCGCAGGTGGTGAGCATTGCGATACGAGGATAGCCGCAAATGACCGAATACGCTCCCATCCATTTTTACGACGAAGCCATCGAAATCATTTTCGATTCGTTGCCCGCGCTGGAAAAATCCCCAACCTGCCCGAATGGGTTTATCTGGAACGACAAAACCTACCGTCTCTCTCCGAGTGGAGCGATTTCTCGCGCAAAGGCAAAATGGCAAGGAACATGCGTCCCGCCCACGCCGCAGTCGCCTCCACGCGCGGATCATTGAACGTGGGCAGGTTTTACTTCCGCGTGAAAATGGACTCGGGTCAGGTCTTCGACATCTACTACGACCGCGCCATGAAAAACGTGGACGAGCGCAAGGGGCAGTGGTTCGTATATCGGGAATTGGAATAAGAATTGTCACACCGCACTGGAGATTGCTTCGCGCTTGCGCGCTCACGATGACATGAAAAATGGTTTTGTACTGCAAACTTCAGTTTGCCCAAACCCCCGATAGCGAATGAAAATCTCTGAGAGACTTTGTCAGCGCTTGCAAGTTGTTCCCCATGAAAATACATCATCAAAATTTTCTGGAGGACAAAATGAAAAACATCTTTTCCATCATGCCCGACTTCCTGCGCAATCCCGATGAATTCTTCAAAAGCATCCAGCGCAACGAAGATGTCAACACAAAGGCATGGACACTGAGTCTGGTCGCGTTGTTTTCGTTCATGGTCTATGGTTTCATGGTGGGGCTTGCCAAGGAACCGTTGCAGGCGGTCTCTTCAGCGATCAAAGTTCCGATTTTGTTTCTCTCCACCATGTTGTTCTGCCTGCCTGCGCTGTATTTCTTTTCGCTTGCATTGCTCGGCACACCGTTGAAGTTCATGCAGGTTCTTGCTGTTGTGCTTTCAGGAATCAGTGTAACGGCCTTCCTCCTGCTCGGTCTTGCGCCCATCACCTTGTTCTTCGTTCTGACCTCCACCAATTACGAGTTCTTCCAATTACTCGCGGTTGCGTTCGTTGGCGTCAGTGCATGGATCGGTGTGTACTTCCTCTGGCGTGGCATGACCCTCGTCGAAACAACCCGCGACGACGCGCTGAAAGTCATCGGCAAACGTATTTTGTTCCTGTGGATTCTGCTCTATGGTTTCGTCGGCACGCAAATGACATGGCGATTAAGTCCATTCATCGGCAAACCCGAAGACCCGTTCTACATCATTCGCCCCTCGCGTGATAATTTCTACATGGATGTTGTCCACGCTCTCGAAGGCGCATTCAAAATCCCTGCATCTCAAACCGAATGGGTGACACCCCTGATCTTCGGCGGTGTCTGTGTTCTCTCGCTTGGATTCATTTTCTTTGCAGGCGGGATTCTGATGGGCAATCTGACTCGTCGTCCTGCTCCCAAAGTGGATGCGACCCCCGCACAGCCTTCCAATTAAACAAAAGCCCTCCCGCTTCATTCCGACGGGAGGGCTGATTCTGCTCTCAAGCATTATCCAAACTTTGAGATTTCCTTCTCCATCACTTCCGCAGGGAAATCCATGCCGTGAGCGGGATACACCCGCTTGATTCCCATCGGCAAAATCTTCTTCCAACTTTCCACCACCATGTTGATGTCGTCGGCAAGGATGGGCAGGCCCGGCGTGAGGCGCAAATACCAGTCGTTCATCGCCATATCACCGACCAACGCATCGCCCGAATCAAGGATGATGCTCGAATGTCCCATCGAATGACCGGGCGTGTAAACGACCCTGCCCGGAATGCCATACTCCGCCAGCGACATGCCGTCGTCGCCCAAAACCAAATCCACTTTGATCTTTGCCAGATGCGGATGAAGCAATGCCTTTGCCGATGCCGCCATGACTTTTCCATACGCCGTGACTCCATCTGGAAACGGCGGTTCGCCTGTCTCGACCATGAACTGGTCCCGTCCATGAATGGCAACCTTCGCCCCGCTCATCTCGCGGATGTCGCCCAGGCAGGTGATGTGATCCCAATGCCCGTGTGTGAGCAGGATCAAGTCAATGGATTTGGGGTTGACGCCGAGATTCTTCGTCCCGCGCACAAAAGCGGACATGCCGCCCCACGCGCCGGCGTCCACGAGAATCGTCCGCTCGCCGCGCAGGAGGAAGCAATTGCAAATTCCAACAGGGATTCGGTGAAAGGTGAAGGGCATTATTTTTCTGAGAGTCTTTGTTCGATGGTTGTTACGAATTGAATGGCGAAATCCAAAATTTCCTGCGATTTTGTGGATGAGAATTCCACTTTGGCTTCATAATCTCCCGTTTGGCGCATATCGAAGGCCGTGTGAATAAACTTGCTCATTTCCTTTGGGAGAATGCCTGTTTTAATGAAATGTTTGTCGAAGAGAGCAAGCGCTCCAGTGTGCTTTGATGTTTCATGCCCAATTGTGGCGAGCATGGCAAGCGCCGCATAGAACATCGCATAATAAGCACGGTTCACAACACTGGCGGGGTCTTCATCTTGCTTTTGCAGGGTTTGAGCAGTATGCAATGTTTGAATTGCGCGCTCCATGCGATAAGCAATCAAAGCCTGTTTTTCATCGTCCTTCATGCAACCACTCCCTCTCTTTTGATATTTTTATACAGGGGAAGGAAACTGTATTTTTTTATTTTCTCTTCAGTGGTTGGAATCGCCGAGATTATTTTTTCCGAATCGAATCCTATCTCCCATGTAACTTCAGAGACGATTGTGCGCGTCCTGTCATCGAGGGCGGGGACGATCACAAAGAGATCGATATCCGAATCCCTTTTGGCATCGCCGCGCGCCTGCGAGCCGAACATAATGACCTTGACAGGTTTTCCCAGCGCATCAGTAAGCCGCTCACGTACCTTGGCGGCCAATTTCAAAGCGCGGACTCGGGGGCGTCTCTTCTTCATTGCCATATTTTGATTATAACTCCACAAGTTTGGGAAAACCCGCTGATTGCCCTTGAAAATTCCCCAACAAACTGGGCGAAAAATTTGCAAGGGGGCCTATCCCTGCAAAACGCCTACGTTTAGGCACGGCCAAAAAGCGAACTTTACGGCCCATCCTCCGCCATTAATTTGGACGCCCCATCCCTTATTTGTGATGACGAATATTTATCAAAAATGTGATAAATATCTTGTCAATATCCAGACCAACATGATAGAATTTGTTTATAAAACAGCCTATGACAGGCTGTTTTTCATTCCAAATTTACGCGAGGTTCCATGCTTCCTTCCTATTTACTTTCCCTGCGCGAAGGCCTCGAAGCCGCCCTCATCATCGGCATTGTGCTTGGCGCGTTGCAAAAGATCCGCCGCACCGACCTGGCGCCCATGCTTTGGTACGGCACACTCGCTGCTGTCGGCGTCAGCCTCCTCACCGCCATGTTGCTCACCTTTTTGGGGCTGAGTCTCGAAGGCTCCGCCGAACAAATTTACGAAGGCGTCACCATGTTCATCGCGGCGGGACTACTCACGTGGATGATTTTCTGGATGAGCCGGCAGGCCCGCACGCTCAAAGCCGAACTCGAAGCGGGCGTACACAAAGCCGCCGCATCGCGCGATGAACGCGCCCTGTTCTGGATGGCTTTCATCGCCGTCGTCCGCGAAGGCGTGGAACTCGCCTTCTTCATCACCGCCGCGTTCTTTGCGGGCAGTACCGAGAACGTCGGCGCAAATACCATTCAAACCCTCGCCGGCGTAGTGCTTGGTCTGGGCACAGCCATTTTGCTGGGCTGGTCGTTGTTCGCCACCGCCGTCCGCCTCGACCTGCGACGCTTTTTCCAGGTCACAGGCTTCATCCTCATTCTTTTCGCGGGCGGATTGATCGCTCACGGCATTCACGAATTCAATGAAGTCGGCTGGATACCCGCCATCGTCGAGCATGTTTGGGATGTCAACGCGGTCCTCGACGAAAAATCGGTTTTGGGCGAATTGCTCAAGACCCTCTTCGGTTACAACGGCAATCCCTCGCTCACCGAAATGATCGGTTATTTCGTTTATCTCATCGTCGTCGCTGTTTTATTCCAGCGCAACACGGTCAAACGGGATGTAAAAGCCGCCCAACCGCAAGCATAGCGCGGTTCGTACAGCAAAATTCATTTTGCGCCCGCGCGGGCAAGTGTGCGGTACTGAAACAAGATCTTCGCAGCTGGCGTAGTTTTCACAGAGTAATGCCATAGGTCAATTGAACAGAAACAGGCTTCGGGTCCAGTGTGACGCGGAGCCTGTTTTTCGTTACAATAGGAACATGAACACATTTCCCATTCCCGACTTTTTTGATTCGACCCGCGTTGGCGAAATCTGGAAAGTGGATTACGCCGCGCGCGCCGGACAAGCCCGCGAATACGCGCTTCAACACGACCTGAAACCTGCCTCTGCCTCGAAGAGCAGAATCTCCCTTTGGGTGGTGGACGGGCAAAATACCTTCTGCATCCCCGGCTTTGAATTGTTCGTCGGCGGGCGCAGCGGGCGGGGCGCAGTGGATGACAACATCCGCCTGTGCGAATTCATCTACCGCAACATCGGCTCGCTCACGCACATCACCGCCACGATGGATACGCATTTTTCACAGCAGATTTTTCATCCCATCTTTTTTGTGGATGCGAACGGAAATCATCCCGCCCCGTACAGCGACATTCATGTCGCCGACCTGCGCGCGAACAAATGGATGTTCAACCCCGCGCTTGCGCCGCGCTTTCACATCGCCCCGGAATACGGACAGCAGATGATGATCCATTATGCCGAGGAACTGGAGCGCAAAGGCAAGTACGCGCTGACCATCTGGCCGTATCATGCCATGCTCGGCGGAATCGGTCACGCGCTGGTGCCGGCGCTGGAGGAGGCCATCTTCTTCCATTCGATTGCGCGCATCGCCCAGCCCGACTTTGAAATCAAAGGCGATAAACCGTTTACCGAAAATTATTCCGTCATCGGCCCCGAGGTGCTGGCTGGCCCAATGGGTGAGTCGCTCGGCTCGCGCAACCCGAATTTCATCCAGCAATTGAAGGAAGTGGATTTGCTGTACATCGCAGGCCAGGCCAAGAGTCATTGTGTGGCGTGGACCATCTCCGATCTGCTGGAAGATATCCGAACCGCCGACCCCGATCTTGCGAAGAAAGTCCGCCTGCTCGAAGATTGCTCCTCCCCGGTGGTTGTCCCCGGTGTGGTGGATCATACCGAAGCGGCGGAGGAAGCATACGCCCGTTTTGCAAAGGCGGGGATGAAGATAGTGAAGTCCACGGATGCTGTGGGTTGATTTTGTTTCACTTGTCTACGTGTTTACGTGTCTACATGTATACAAGCACACACGTAAACACTTGAACACACGGATAGCGAACAAGGACGAACATGAGCATTTTTGACGGTAGAAGACTGACGAACGAAACTTTTAAATTAGATATCGAACGCATGAGGCGCGGCTGGTACTCGGACAAGTATTTCGAGAATATCAACCGCATGTTGACCGCCCTGTCGAAAGAGGGCTATCTTTATTCGGGTTCATTGCACAACCTGCCTGCGGGCATTTCACCGGAGCAGATCGCCGTTGGCGATATCGAAGTGGAGATGCAGTGGTTCACCCGCCGCATGGGCAAGACCACCGTCGTCGGCGTGGACAAGGCGCTGGCGATGCTCCGTCATTGCACGGGATATTTCGAAGACGGTCAGTTCGTGGATACCTCGGACAAACTCGAAGTGTGGGCCGCCCACGATGGAACCATCGTCAAATACGAAGGCGACCCGTTGAAGGTTCAGCCCGTCATCAAAGTGCGCGGCCGCTACCGCGATTTTGCCCTGCTCGAAACTCCCACGCTGGGAATCCTCACCCGTTCCAGCCGCGTGGCGACGAATGTCTACGAAACGCTGGTTGCGGCGCGAGGCAAGCCTGTGTTGTTTTTCCCCGCGCGGTTCGATGTGCATGAAGTTCAGGCCGCAGATGGCTATGCCTACAACATCGCCCTGCAACGATTCAACAAAGATCATGCCCACGACATTGGCGCGTTCGTCTCCACCGACGCGCAGGGTGACTGGTGGGGCGGCGCAGGCGGCGGGACAGTTGCCCATGCGGCGATTGCATCCTTCCTCGGCGATACAGCCGAGGCGATGATGCAGTTCGCGCACATTCTGCCGGCCCGGATTCCGCGCATTGCGCTGGTGGATTTCAACAATGATTCGATTCGCGATTCCCTGCGGGTGCTGGATGCGATGTTTGCAAAGTACCGCGAGTTGATGGATGCCGGCAACAAGGAAGAGGCGGTGAAATATAAATTGTATGGCGTGCGTTTGGATACGAGCGGAGCCTTGCGCGATGTGTCTGTCACGCCGCTGGGCGACCCGGCTCTCGACCTCGGCGTGAATCCGAGGCTGGTGTTCAACGTCCGCCAGGGGTTGGATCATGCTTGGGAAAGCTGGAGCATACCCGAGGTCTGGAAGGAAGCGGCGCGTGAGTACTGCCACAACGTGAAGATCGTCGTGTCGGGCGGTTTCAACCCGGAGAAGATTCGTAAATTCGAAAAACTGGAAGTGCCCGCCGATGTTTATGGAGTGGGTTCGTATCTGTTCAACAATAACAACAGCACGATCACGGATTTCACGGCCGATGTGGTGCGCGTGAAAATTCATGGCGAGTGGCTCGACATGGCAAAGGTGGGACGCAAGGCCGGCGAAAACGAGAACCTGGAAAGGGTTTGGTGAGCGATAGGATTTTGTTTGGGTTGGTGTGGAATGTTTTTTTGATGAAATGACAGGCGACCTGTTGTTACAGGTCGCCTGTCATTTTGCAATCATTTCCCTGATCGTTCCCGCTACCGCGGGCAGACTCCTCATCACCTCATCATTCCCGAAGCGGATAATTCGTAGTCCCATCCCACTCAACACCTTCTCCCGCCGTTCATCTTCCTCTTTCTGCAAGTCGTGGACATCGCCATCCACTTCAATAACCAACCCCGCTTTATGGCAGTAAAAATCGACGATAAATCCCTGAATGACTTGCTGCCTCCGAAAGTGGACTCCCAGTTTATTCGCCCGCAATTCTTCCCACACGCTTCGCAGTTTTCTCGGCGAGAGTCATCTCGCGGCAGAGTTCTTTGATTCACCGTTTGGATTGTTAGTGTAAACTTGTTTCTGTAAAATTGAGGAAGAAGGTAGGTCTGGTATATT
>JBBIUO010000004.1:18585-26839 GCA_037440205.1 Chloroflexota bacterium | reverse complement strand
TCACGAAAAGGTGCTCGTAGTGGCGACTTTAGTCGCTTTTTACCCAAACGACTGACGCGAAGCGGTTACTACGCTTTCGTGATCTACTGATAATGGCTGATTTGGTTCTTGTAATGGATGGGGAATAAATCATCGAACGCGGTACAAAACAGAACTCCGGGATGCTTTGCGCAAATTCCCGGAGTTCTGTTTGTTACCTGCTTTTTGCCCGCGCTTCCAGCCACTTCTTGAACGATTTCTGACTTTCTCCCGATGGCTTTCCCAGAATCAAGTTTTCCATGCTGATGTCTTCGTCCAGATCCTGCCAGTGAATCCCTTCACCGTCACCGATCAAACGCCAATGATTGCGTTCTTCGGGAGTTCCATGCAAAAGGCGCGGAAACCACGCAAGCGGGACGGAAACCGTGCGCCCGTCGCTCAAGTCAACAGTGAGCGAATCTTCGGTCACTGTGACATTTTGCGCTGAAGTCGCGCGAAGTTCAATCGCTAATGTAGTCATTCCATTTCTCCAACAACATTTGCCGATTTTCCTCAATCAGCCTTTGAATGCGATTCAATTCATTTCGGCCAAACCTGCCACTACTTTGCAATCGCACTGGGTCGAGCCAGAATTTTGCTTTGTTTCTTTCTCGTTCAACATGCACGTGAGGCAGCTCATCGCGGTCGCCAGAGTAGAAGAAGAAACGATAAGGCCCATACTCCCAGATTGTTGGCATAGGTGACCAAATTATACACCTTCATCTATCGCCAACTCTCGAACAACTACCCGGCGACTCCTTATATGAGAATGTCATTGCGAACGGAGCGAAGGGAGCGAAGCAATTTCCCCTGAAACCGAAAGGTTGCTTCGTTGGGGAGAGCGCCCTCCTCGCAACGACATTAAGGCCTTGCTTCGACAAAAAACTCCACCGCTTCAATCGCGGACCCGAGGCTGGATACTGCGAAATTGAATTTTAGACTCCCCCCGGCAGGGATCGCTTCGCCCTCCCAGCGTTTGACTCCAACCACTTGACCGTTTTTATCGTACGCCACAGCCGCCACCCAAACCTGCGTGGCGGCTGGTGATTCTGCGGGCAATACGATCTCTCCGCTGAGTTGCGCGGTGCGGCCGCTCCAGTCAATTTGAGCGACGGTGTTGTGCAAGTCCGCTTTGAGGTAGCGCGGCGGATTCGCGCTCAATTGAATTGCGCTTATGATTTGGACTTGTGGATTGATTCCCATTTCGGCGGGCGTGTTTGGAAAAAAGACGTACACTGGCATCGCCGAATTCGGCGGGATGATGTCCAATGGCGTGAAGGCGATGCTGTTGGTTTGATTACCGAGGGTGATTTGGGCAGAGACGTTTTCGAGAAAACCCGAGGTGTTGTTTTGAATCAAGGCGAAACACCACAGGCTGTCATCCGCTGTCGGGTGGCAAATACTTTGTGTCACAGGAGCAGGCACAGGGGTCGGAGTCGAAGCGCCTGTCAAAGCGGAGGAATTGCCCGGGATGAGGAGATTCGTCCCGATGCTCATGCTGTTCGGTTGGACATCGGGATTCGCCGCCCGCAGATCATCCTGCGAGATGTGAAATTTTTCGGCGAGTTCGCTGAAGGTGTCTCCTTCCTGAACGATGTAAATAAAAGGCGTGGCGATTGGAACGGGCGTGTTGACGATGACGATGACGTTTGGCGTGGATGTGTTTTGCGGCGTGCGGGTAAGATACGGTTGAAGCGAATCGCCAAAGGGTTGTCCGTTCGAAGAAGCGCACGCGCTGAGAAGCACCGCGCAAAGAAAAAGCATCTTTCGCATGGGGTGATTATAATGGACGGAAAGTACCGCACACTTGCCTTGGCGGGCAGTGTCAGGGAAATTTATCTTGCGAGGAATGGCAACATGAATGTTGCCGTACGAAAATCAATGGAGGCACAATGAAGTATCGTCATCTTGGCAGGACCGGCATTCAGGTAAGCGAGCTTTCGTTTGGTTCGTGGGTCACCTTTCACAATCAGGCGGATGTGAAAGCGGCGGTGGAAATGATGGCCGCGGCGTATGATGCGGGCGTGAACTTTTTCGACAACGCCGAAGTGTACGCGGGCGGCAAATCGGAATCGGTGATGGGCGCGGCGCTGAAAAAATTGAAATGGCGCAGAAGCAGTTATCTGGTCTCCACCAAATTTTATTGGGGTTTGCACGACAGCGTGAATGAACGGAACACGCTCAACCGCAAGCGGCTGATCGAAGGCATTCGCGGATCGCTCGGCAGGCTTCAACTCGATTACGTGGATTTGATCTACTGTCACCGCCCCGATAAAACCACGCCCATCGAGGAAACCGTGTGGGCCATGCACAACATCATCGAATGGGGCCACGCGCTGTATTGGGGAACGTCGGAGTGGGCGGCTTCGGAGATTGTGGAAGCGATTCAGATCGCGGAGCGTCATCACTTGCACAAGCCCATGACGGAACAACCGGTGTACAACCTGTTCGAACGCGCGCGGCTCGAAAAGGATTATGTCCGTTTTTACAACGAATACAAATACGGCACAACCACCTGGAGTCCGCTGGCTTCGGGTTTGTTGACCGGCAAATACAAACGCGGCATTCCCAAGGACAGCCGCGGCGCGCTCAAGGGCTATGGCTGGCTGAAAGAGGATTTGACCGACAAGGAGAAACTTGCAAAGGTGAATTCGCTGGAGCCGATCGCGAAGGAACTCGGTTGTTCGCTCGCGCAGCTGGCGATTGCGTGGTGCTTGAAGAATCCGTTCGTGAGCACGGTCATCACCGGCGCGAGCCGCGTGGAGCAGGTGCATGAAAATATGAAATCCGCCGGGGTGGTGGACAGAATCACACCGGAGATCATGGAAAAGATTGATGGGCTATTCGGGGTGGAGAAAGAGGAGTAGCGAAAAGCAGACGCCCGAAAAATATAACAACCTCCGGGATTGAACTGAACCCAAAAAAGTGGACACGAAAAGAAAGCACCCCCTGTGAGAAAATAAAACAGGAGGCGCTTTGTTTATTTCTTTGTTCCCTTGACCATCTGTCTTGCAGTTTGCAATAACTCATGCGCGGATCGTAAGGTGCCTTCGCCCACTTCGCCGAGCATTTGCGAGAGTTCGAGCAGGCGCGCTTCGCCTTCGAGATTTTCCACGCGGGTCAATGTGCGGCCTTTGTCCACAAGTTTTTGCACCTGATAATGCTGGTCGCCGAAGACGGCGAGTTGGGGGAGATGCGTCACGCAAAAGACCTGATGCAGGCGCGAAAGATTCCAAAGTTTCTGACCGACCACCAGGCCAACACGCCCACCGATGCCCTGATCAATTTCATCGAAAATCAGCGAAGGGACTTCATCGGCGCGGGCAAGCACATTTTTCAATCCCAACATCAACCGCGAGGTCTCGCCGCCGGAGGCGATCTTTGCCAGCGGTTTGAGTCCTTCGCCGGGATTCGGGGCGATGAGAAATTCCACGCGGTCGAATCCGTTTTGATCGAAGGCGATGCGTGCGCCGTCGGCCATGGGAATGCCGTTTACATCGGGGCGGGTTTGAAAGTCCACGCTGAACCGCGCCGAAGCCATGCGGAGATCGTTGAGTTCGGATTCGATTCCCTTGCCCATGGCAATTGCGGCAGATTTGCGTTTTTCGGAAAGCGCGCCGCCCTGTTTGGCAAGTTTCTCCAGCAGTTTCGCTTCCTGCATTTCCAGTTCGTTGATTCGATCCGCCGCGCCGGTGATGGTCTCCAGTTGCTTTCGCGCATCGGCGCCATAAGCAACGACAGCGGGAATGCTTCCGCCGTATTTGCGTGTGAGTGAGTGGAGCAAATCCAGCCGTTCTTCCACTTCATCAAGCCGCTTGGGATTGAACTCGATCTCATCGAGATAATTTCGCAAACCGTGAATCACATCCGACATCGTATCGAGCAATAACTCGGCCTGGTTTGCCAGTTCGGCCTGCGCGGAATCTATCTTTGCGAGGGCGCCCAATGCCTGCGCGGCCTGCCCGACCAGGTCGGTTGCGGCGGGCGTTTCGGGCGAGCCTTCGTCCAGCACGGCCAATGCCTCCTGCGCGTTTTGTGCGAGCGACTCCGCATTTGCCAGACGGTCGCGTTCCTTGCGAAGTTCTTCATCCTCGCCCATCTTCAACTTCGCATCTTCGATTTCCTCGGCCTGATAGGTGAGCATCTCGATGCGGCGTTCGGCATCAAATTGCGCTTTTCGCAGGTCGGTCAATTCGCGCCGCAGATTCAATAATTGATGATAACTCTGGCGGTAGTCGCTAAGGGGCCGACCCACTTCGGCGAAGCGGTCGAGCAGGCCAAGGTGTGCGCGGGAATCGAGCAGGGAAAGGTGTTCCGCCTGCCCGTGAATATCCACCAACAGCGCGCCGAGTTCCTTCAACAATCCCACATTCACCGTGCGCCCATTCACGCGCGCCACACTCCGCCCTTCTTTGCGGACTTCGCGCATCAGCACCACATAATCGGGATCGTCCAACAATTCTTCGCGGTTGAGGATTTCGTGCACCGCTTCTTTTTCTGGACCTTTGAGCTGGAACGTCGCCTCGACAAATGCGGCGTCTGAATCAGTCCGCACGAAGGTTGTATCCGCCTTGCCGCCGATGAGCATGACCACGGCATCGAGGATGATGGATTTGCCCGCGCCTGTTTCGCCGGTCAAAATGATGAGACCGGAATCGAAGCGCAGGTCGAGTTTGTCAATAATTGCAAAGTTCTGGATGTGAAGTTCGGTAAGCATGGCTCATTTAAAAAATTGAATTCCAGAAAGTCGGGTGTACACGAGCGGGACGGCAATCACAAGATAAATGCCCTGAAAAATGATCCCAAAAATATTGAAGGTGAACAACTGAATCAAGAGCATCGGCAATGCTCCAAGCACCACGCCAACAGCGACGGTGACGAAAAGCGAGCGCGAACGATGGCGGCGCGTGACGAAACGAACACTTTCCGCGATGGCTGTTGCGGCGACAGGCGCGCCCGCGGCAACCAAAAACCAGCCGAAGATTCCAATCCCGCCGACCAGAGTGACGAGAAACGCCGCCACCCCAGAAAGAAACGCGGCGGCGGCAAACCCGGTCAGGTAATCGTACCATTCGGAGGTTTCAAAGGATTTTTGATGCTGGTTCACGCAGTTCTTGCAGAGATAGCCGGTGGGGGAACTTCGCGCGCAGGAGGCGCAGATCGGCCGTTCGCAGCGTTTGCAACGCAGGGTGGTTTCGCGGTTGGGATGGATGTAACAATAGGTTGCTGTCGAAATGGTGTCGGTCATCGTGGAAGTCCTAGTGAGTTTTCATTCATGTGAGCGGTGAGGTTGAGATAAAAATAACCCGGGTCTCCAAAACGGACGAATTGCGCGGTCACATCGGCGGCGGTTACCTTTACTTCGTCATCCTCCATCAGCAGAGTTGGCGGCTGGCCGTCCACACTGAGGACAGCGTTTTCGCTTTTGACCAAAATGCTGACGGACGAACCTTCCGATAAAACAACTGCGCGATCAACGGAGAGATGCGGCGCAATGGGCACAAGCAAAATATTGCGCAATTCCGGCGGCAGAATGGGTCCGCCTGCGGCAAGCGCATACGCGGTGGAGCCGGTGGCCGTGGATGCGATCAACCCGTCCGCGACGTATCTTGTTAATTGGCGCCCGTCCACAAAGGCGGTCAATCGAACGGGGCGCAGGTTCTGTCCGCGCCCGACGACGACTTCGTTCAACGCATTCGAACTGCCCAAACTTTCACCCGCGCGGATGTGTTCGGCGCGGAGCATCATGCGGTTCTCGATCCAGGCTTCGCCGTTGAGCAATTTTTCAAAGTATCCGCGCCATTCGCGCCGGTTGACTTGAATCAGAAAGCCGAGCCTGCCCAGGTTCACGCCAAGAATCGGGACTCCGCAGGGGGCGCATAAATGTCCGGCGCGCAGGACACTCCCATCGCCGCCGACCGCGATCAACAAATCGAATTCGCCGTGCTTGACCCGCTTGCGCAATTCCTCGTTGTACAGAGAGCCATGCGGAGCGTCCAATCCCTTTTCCTTCAGAAAGGCAGACATGGCCTCGGCCTCTGAAAAGGCTTCCGGGTTTTTGGGGTAGGCAGTGACCACCGGGCGCCTGGGAATGAAAGACGCAGACATGAGGAAATTATACCTTTTGTAATGTCACAGCGCACTCTTGTTTTCAGGCGAGGCTTTGATCGCACATGTTTTTAAATCCGCATTTGGCGCAACGCGCCGCCTGTTCATGCGAGCGGGGGACATCGTGCTTGAATTCATCCTGTTTCATGTCTGCCAGCAGTTCGATCAGGGACTCTTCCAGTTTGCGGGTGTATTCCACGGCGAAGTCGCGGTTCTCGTAGTGGATGATCCCGTACGGAGGGCGCTTGCCGAAGGTCTTTTCCACCAGCAGGCAATACGCCGCAAGTTGATAGATGTGCGAATCATACGGCGCTTCCGGCGCGCGGCCCGACTTCACTTCCACCGGAATGATCTGCCCGTTCTTTTCGACGAGATAATCCGGTTTGCCGGTCAATTCGAGCGCGGGATGGAAAAGAGGCTTCTCCACTTTTCCCCAGCCGCGCGTATCGGTGTAAATAACATATCCGCCCGGCAGTCCCGCTTCCCTGCGTTGACGATTCGAACGCTGGAAAAAGATCAGGGCCAGAATGAAGAGCAGAAGGATGACGTAGAGCATGACGATTTACGATTCAGGCGAGACCTGTTGCCTGTTTGACCACTTTCTTCACGCGCGCCAGTCCGCCGCCGGAGAGGTCTTCCATTCGTTTTTCAAGGACTTTGATGAATTCGTCTTTGTTGCCTGCGTTCACGGCGGGGAATGTCTTTTCGCAGTGCTGGGGCACTTCCTTGGGGCGGCAGGAGGAAAGATGCTGAAGCAGGTAGGGGAAGATGGCTTTGTTGTATTTCGGGTCCGCCGATGCGGTGATTGCCAGCGCGGAGATGGAACTGTCCACGGTGATGACTGATCCGCTTTCTTTCGCCTTTTTGACAGCGTCCACGTTTTTGAAGACCGCCGCGGCATCTGCTTTTGCCACTTCGGCAAGCGCGGTCATCGCGCCCCAGACGAGACGGTTGTTCGTGCTTTTCAACAGTTTGAAAAAATCGTCGGCGCAGCCTGCGATCAATTTCGGTTCGATGTATCCGACCTCGTACAGAACCTTGATGCAATCGGCCTGGATGTTCCTGTCCTTGTTCCACAAATTTTCCGCAATCTCGCGGATTCCCGCCCGATCCTTTCGCGCGGCAAGGTCGCGCGCCAGTTCCTGATTTGGAACCTCATCGCGGCGATTCTGGAAAAAAGCGATTCGATTCAAAACAGTCATTTCAACTCCTTCACAACACCCGCGCGGAGCAATACGCCACGAGCAAAACGATGGCGATCATCAACAAAATCATTCCCACGATGCGGGTAAGATTCGAGGCAAGCACCTGCCTCCCATGCCGGCGGTGGAGTTCCGTCCCGGCGGCGAGTTCCGCCTGGTTCGCGGATTCAAATCCCTTTTTGTGGTACCACCACGAACGGCGGCAGTACAGGTAATTTCCAATTTCGGAGGCGCGGGTGACTGGCATGGGCAAAGTATAGCACAAATTTTCTATGAAGACTCCCCGTTTTAGGTGGGTGTTCAGTAACTTTATGGTTGGGGGTACAATACGAAAAACTTCCCAATTCATCGAAACGACCAAAGTCAACTGGTTGAAGGTAAACATGGACCTCCTCAAAAAACTCTTCGGCAGTTTCCCCGTCCAATCACAGAAACGCTGCTACGCCTTCTCCGTCAAATGCCTGCGCTGCGGAGAGGTGATCGAAGGCCGCATTGACCTCGATAACGACCTGAGCGTCGAATACGAATCGGGCGGCGATGTCTATTATGGCCGCAAGATGTTAATGGGAAGCGGTCATTGTTTCCAGCGCATGGAAGTCGAATTGAAATTCAACTCCGAACGCAGGTTGCTGGAGCGTCACATTACCGGTGGAGAATTCATCGAACATGGATGAGTCGATCATTGAGCATTTCTGGTATGCCTTCCTGCACAGCCTTCCGCCCCATTCGCGGTATTTCGGCAAGACCTACGTCGTCGAAGGCTTTGGCGACAGCCCCGACCTCGCGGATCAACTCAGCGAACTTGTTACGAAGGGGATCAAGACCGCCACCTGCTCTTCCCTGTGGGAGTGGGAGGCGGAGAAAAAGAACATCCCCCAGCCCGGCCTGATCTCCATCGTCCTCAATGGACAAGGCAAGCCTATTTG
>JBBIUO010000004.1:0-18515 GCA_037440205.1 Chloroflexota bacterium | reverse complement strand
AGAGTTCGCCTACGATGAGGGCGAAGGCGACCGCACCCTGCAATCCTGGCGGAAGGCTCACATCAATTATTTTTCCCGCACCCTTCCGAAGATAGGCAGGGAATTCAACGAAGCCATGCCCCTGGTCTGCGAGCGATTCAAGGTCATCTATAGATAAAAAGAGGTCAACGTGAAGCGCCTTCTGCCTTTTTTGTTTCCTCTTGTCCTGTTTTCCATCTCCGCCTGCATCCCGGATATTGCAAGGGAAATTTCACCCGCAAACGCGGAACCCGCCTCCACGCCGAAGCCTGTTGAAAAATCCCTCTCCTCGTTCAACCCCATCCAGGGGACGAATTACCTCATGGCGGGAATCATCCCCAAGCCTGCAACGCGCGAAACGAGTCTCAATCCGTTTCAATGGATCAACAGCAGTTTTTCTTCGGGGTATTCCACTTACTTCACCTACAACTACGTCTTCTTCAACGTGGAAACGGAAGAGTATCACCGCCTCCTGCCGACCAACGAGTACGTCATCAATCAAACCACTGGCTTCCCGCAACTGGTCTACGATCCCGCGAACCCCGAACAGCCCGCGCCGGTCATCGAGTTTTGGCTTTACAGCGTCATCAAGGCCGACAGCAACAACGATAACCTCCTCGATTACCGCGATAAATTCACTGTGGCGATTTCCGATGTGGGCGGGAACGGCTACGCCGAGTTGATCGAAAACGTGGACGCCGTCCTTTCGCAATATTACAAGGACAATCTCAACCTGTTCATCATTTACACCTCCGGCGAAAAGAACTTCATCGCAAAGATCAACCCGTCCACGCGCGAACTCATCTCCACCACCGAAATGGACCTGGGGGACGACGTAAAATAAAATGCGGCGCATCACAACGCTCGTCCTCATCCTGCTTGCCGTTTTTCTCATCGCGCAGGCAACATACTCCCTGCAATGGCCCATCGCCCACGACGAAGCGCCCCTGCTTTACGAAGCCTTCCTCATGCACAGTGAAGGCCGCGTCCCCTACCGCGACCTCTTCGACTTTCAAATGCCCGGAAGTTTCGCCGCCTATTACCTGCTTGGCAGGCTGAGCGGCTTCAACGGATTCTTTCGCCTGCGTTTGCTCGATCTTGCAATTCTCGCCGCGATCCTCACAGCCACATTTTTATTCATGCGCCGCTTCGGAAAACAAACCGCATTCGCCGCCGCGATTCTCTTCGGGTTGAAATACATGCAAGGCGGCGCGTTCATGTCGCTTCAACGCGAATATCTTCTGCTTGGATTTGTTGCGCTTGCCGTTTTGATATTTATGCGGGATGACCTGACCTACCGGCATCGCCTGCTCCTTGGGTTTCTCTTCGGTTTATCGGCAGTGATCAAACCCCACGCCGCGATCGGACTCCTCCCGGTCCTGCTCTTTGACATCACGGACTTGATTCGCCGCCGCAAGTTGACTCTGATCAAAGCCGCCGCGACAAGCATTCTCCCCGCCGCGGCAGGATTCGCCGTCCCTGTCCTCGCCGTGATCGCATGGCTCGTTTTCACCAAAGCATGGACTCCCTTTCTCGACATTGCCCTCAACTATTGGCCGTTGTACGCGCAAGTCAACGGGCAGATGGAGATCACTGCTCCGGGGACGAGACTGCCATTTTTGCTGAATCAGTCCCTTCGTCTGGGTGGACACGCGCTTTGGCTCATCCCCGCCTTGATCGGCGTTTATCTCGTCCCGCAGGAAAATAAAAGACAAGCATATCTTCTTGCCAGCCTTGCCCTTTGTTACGCTATCTACCCCGCCTTCTCCGGCCAATTCTTTGAATACCACTACATCCCTTTCATTTATTTCATCGTCCTCCTGGCATCTTTATCCATCCAGACCATCAACCGCCAACCACCAATCACCAACCATCAACCTTCGCCATTCATCCTTCATCCTTCATCCTTCATCCTTTTATTGACCATTGCCTTCACCATCCGCCCCTCCAATACGTTTATTCGCCAAATAACCAATCGCCCCATCGCCAAAACCTCAGACCGCGCAACTGAAATTGCAGACCACCTCGAAGAAAACATGAAAGACGGCGACACCGTCCAGCCGCTCGATTGGACGGGCGGAACATTGCTTGCCATGCTCGAAACCCGCGCGCCGCTCGCCACGAAATATGTTTTTGATTTTTATTTTTATCATCACGTTTCGACGCCTTACATCCAAAACCTGCGCGCCGATTTTATGGACGAGTTGCGCGAGGCAAATCCGCGCTTCATTGTGCAGGTCATCGCCGTGGACAAACCCTGGCTCACCGGCCCCGATACCAGCCGCGAGTTCCCCGAACTGCGCGAATTCCTGAACGAGAATTATTCCGTTACAATCCTTGAAGATGATTATCTTATTTATAAAAGAAAGTAAATGTCATTGCGAGCGAAGTTGGTCGAGTAGCGAGCGTTCTTTGCGAGCATATCGAGACCAACGAAGCGAAGCAATCTCCTGCTCAATATGAGGATTGCTTCGTCGCAACGTGCGCTCCTCGCAACACTTGCACCGCACGCAAGTGCTGGTGTGACATAAATACTCATGCAAACCCGCTGGCTCTTCCACATCACCTATCTCTACCTCACGCTCCCATTCATCATCTTCTGCATGGGATGGTTTCGCCTGCCAATTGCCATTCCAGTCGTAGCCGTCACACTTTGGGCATTGTGGCAGTTCTTCAAACAGAATCAACCTGAACAATCGTCGCCCATTACTGTTCACTGGTTACTAATCACTGCTCTCATCACTGGCCTCTGGCTCTTCCTCTCCGGCGTGGGCGGATACGCCTTCCAAAACTGGGATCATCACTGGCGCAACGCGGTTTTCCGTGACCTCGTCACGAATGGCTGGCCTGTCATTTATTCCGCTCCCGAACGCGGCCCGATCAACATGCTGGTGTATTACGTCGGCTACTGGCTCCCCGCTGCGTTGACAGGTCGTGTGCTTGGCTGGAGTTTCGCCAACTTCGCCCTCTTTTTGTGGACGTGGCTTGGGGTTACGCTCGTGGTCTTTCACATGACTTCCACGCTGAAGACCTCGCTGGTCAAATCTGCCTTGTTGCTCATCTTCTTCAGCGGCATGGATGCGGTCGGTGCGTTGTTCTTTGCAAAAGAGTATCCAACCCTCTGGCCGCCGATCACACATCTCGAAATCTGGTCGGGCAATGACTTGCAGTATTCCTCGTTCACCACGCAGTTATTCTGGGTATTCAATCAGGCTGTTCCGGCGTGGTTGTGCATAGCGATGTGTGTCACCCTGACCCGGAACGGAGTGATGGCGAAGGGTCTCTCGCCAACCGAGGCTGAGATTCTTCGGTCGCAACAAACGCTCCCTCAGAATGACATGAGAAGTCAATTGATTTTTCTCTGGGCGTTGTGTTTTTTCTTCGCGCCGTTGGCTTCCATTGGACTCTTTCCTTATCTCATCATCGAAATTTTCAGACAGACCGATTTTAAATCCATTTTCAAATCGCTTCGCCCCGTTCCACTTCTCGCGGCTGGGCTTATCTTTCTACTTTCCTATTTCTTTTTCTCGTCCAACACCGCCGCGCAGGAACATGGATTTCAATCGCTTGCGTTGAAGGATTTGCTGGTTTTCTTTTTGATTGATGGCGGTATTCTCTGGCTTCTGCTGGCCTCTTCCAAATGGCGCGACCCGCGCTGGGCCGTGACCGGGATTCTGCTTTTCGTCATGCCGTTCATTCAATTCGGCAATGGCCGCGACTTTGTCATGCGCGCTTCCATCGCGCCGCTGTTTTATTTGATGCTCATGGTCGGTGAGGCAGTTTTTCAAAACAGTACATCCCGCGCTTTGCGTTTCGCGTTTTACGTTCTACTTCTCCTCGGCGCATTGACCCCGCTTTACGAAATCAATCGCTCCATCTTCCGCACCTATGAGTATTATTTTGTCCTGGATGAAACCCAGCGCGCCCAGCCGAACTCCGAGCCTGCCACACACCTCGAAAAAGGCGGCGCCCCGGAGCGGGAACATCCCAACGCCATCCTTGCCGACGACATTTACACGCTCGCCTACATGAAGGATAAACTCTCGAAGAATTTCATCGCCAACGTCCGGCAGACATTTTTCTACAGGTACCTTGCAAGGCGTTAATCGCGGCTTGCTTTTTCGCCCTTCGCGTAATCGGCGTTCTCTAACGCCGATATATAGATCACGGACAGGCGAACACGTTAGAGAACGTGTTCTACGCGCAGGCGAGCCACTCGAAAGGAACTTCCATGCCCACCTTCGCCTCTCCTCCCAATCCGCAAGCCTTCTACGAACAAGTTTGGAATCTCGTGCGTCAAATCCCTGTTGGCAAAGTTGCCGCCTATGGACAGATCGCAAAAATGATCCCGCCTCCCAGCGGAGTCGAAATCGAAACCTACGCCGCGTTTGCCCCGCGCTGGGTGGGCGGAGCGATGGCCGCCTGTCCCGATGACGTGCCGTGGCAAAGGGTCATCAACTCGCAGGGAAAGATCAGCGAGCGTGAAGGCGCGCAACGCCAGCGCCAATTGCTCGAAGCGGAAGGAATCATCTTCGATGCGAAAGATAGAGTTGATTTAAAAAAGTACGGTTGGAATGGCGGGTCTGATGAAGTTCGCCAGCCGCAATTGTTTTAGCGTGCCAGTTCAACTACCAATGTATCGAGAGCCAGGTCCAGCGTGATCTGGCTGGTTTTGACGCGCTCGTCAATGTTCAACAAACGGTGATAAATACTTTCGAGCGCTTCCATCGAAAAACGCGCCGCCTGTCCCGTTGTTTTTTCCGCAACGAACGGATGAACGCCCAGTGCGCGCGCCACGTCATCCTTGTTGCCGCGCCCATCCAAAATTTCGCGCGCCTGAATCAACAAACGAAACTGGCGCACCACCATGCCCCACAGCGAAAACGGGTCTTCGTTTTCCAACAGCCGATGCAATAATTTCTGCGCGACTTTGCCATTGCCCTGTGACAACGCATCCACGAACTCGAACACGCTTTGCTGGGAGGTGACGATGCAAACCGCTTCCACATCGGACCCTCGAACTGCTCTGCCCCAATTGACATAGGCCAGCAATTTGGCAATTTCCATGCCAGCCTGACGGGTATCCACGCCGACCATTTCCGCCAGTCGTGCGGCGGCGGCGGGTTCGATCTGCCCGCCCTGATTCTTCGCTTCGGCGATGATCCAGCCGGGCATGTCTCTTTGCTTGGGGAGGAAGAAAGCCTGCGTCTTTGCCAGTGTTTTATTTTTATCTGTCCATTTCACCAGCCAGTGTTTTTCCGCTTCCTTCGGCTCGATGGATTCATATAGCACGAATTTGGTTGTGTCCGGCGTCTTTTCCAAAAATTCCAGAAACTTCTTTCGCGTGGACGGATTGTTGAATCTCCCCGACGGGTTGGCGAGAAGGACGAGTCTCTTCGGCGCGAGAAACGGCATGGCATTGACCGCGTTGTTGAGGTCGTTCTCGGTCATCGTCCGCGCTTCGAGATGGGTCGTGTTCATGTCCGCCGTGGTGGGATCGGTGAAGTCTGACTCGAAGTCCTTGAGTTTGCGAGCGATGGCAAATTCGTCGTTGCCGTAGAGGAGGAAGACCATAAGAAAGGATGAAGGATGAAGGATGAAGGAACAAGTAAACAGGTAAACACGTAGACAAGTGGAGAGGTATGCGGGTTGACAGGTATGTTTCCTTGTGTACCTGTGTACCTGTTTCCCTGTGTACCTGTTTCCCTGTGTACTTATCGCGTGATCACCCGATGCACGCCGTTGCGAATCGGGATGATGTCAATGATCTGCATCCCGCCCAAATCCGCTTCGGTGGTGATGCGTTGCTGGATGACGGGGCCGAGGGGGCGGGCAAGCAAAAAGCCGAAGATCGCGGCGGTCACTGCGAGCGGCAGAAGCAGAATCTTTATCAGCGTGGATTTTGCCAATCGAAGCACCGACCAGGCCAAAGTCGCGGAAAGAAGCGCGGTGGTCGCCATGTTCGTTCCGCATCCTGCATGAATCGCCAATGCGCTTTCGCCGCCGCGTAATCGTTCCAATGCTTCGGTTGCGGCGATCCAGACATCCTGCGTGGAAAAATTTCCGAACAGGAAAAACCCGGTCGGGTTGGAGTGACCGGCCATGGGGCCTTTGTGCGCGTGCGCCAGCATGTGAAGCGTGGCGTGTTCGAGCGCGTGATTGCGGCGTGTTTCGAGAATGAAGGGAAGGTCGAGGATCATGGGTTGATTATACGTCATGCGGTGATGGCGTAGACCTGGTCGAGCAGTTCGAGGAATTCGGCGGAGGGCATGGGCTTGAGGATTTGTTTGCGCGTTTCGCGCGTGAGGGTTTGTATGAGCAGGTATTGCACGGCGTATTTGCGGAATAATCTCTGCCCGTCTTCCTCGCCGTAAAATTGGACGCTCTTTGCAAGATGTTTGTGAACGACCTCCTGCACCTGCGCCGGCGTAACCTGTTCACGGTCGAGCCGTGAAAAGATCCAGGGATTGGCGAGCGCGCCGCGCCCGATCATGACCGCGTCACAGCCTGTGTATTTTTTTATTTTTTCGATATCTTCCACGCGCTTCACGTCGCCGTTGCCGATGACGGGAATCTTCACGATGGATTTGACTTCGGCGATGGCGTCCCAGTTTGCATTGCCGCTGTAACTTTGCTCTTTCGTGCGTCCGTGAATGGCGAGGAGCGAGCCGCCACACTCTTCGACGATGCGGGCGATGAGTTTGTAATTTCGATTGCGCTCCCAACCGAGGCGGATTTTGCCGGTGAGCGGGACTTTCAATTTTGCGCTGAGTTTGGTGAACAGGCGGGCGATCTTGATCGGGGTTTTCATCATGCCCACGCCTGCGCCGCGGTCGGATACGCTTTTGGCGGGACAGCCCATGTTGATGTCGATGATATCCGGGCCCCACTCCTGCACCTGAAGCGCGGCCTCGATGATCTTGTCCACGTTATCGCCGTACAGTTGAAAAGTGACCGGTCGCTCCGCCGCTTCGAAATACAATTTCTTTGCGGGCTGTTTCGAGCGGCTGAGAATCTTTTCCACCTGCACGAACTCGGTGTAACTCATGGCCGAGCCGAGTTCACGGCACAGCGAGCGGAACGGCCAGTCGGAGTAGCCGTCCATGGGCGCGAGGATGGCGTCGCCATAAATAGGCACATCGCGGATGTGGAAGGTGGGGGAGGTGAATTGCTTCATGATTACAGGGCGGGAGTATAACGCACCTTGCGCGGCAGGGGCGGCCCTTTCATGCCCGCCAGGAGAAGGCTTGCCGCGTTTTCATTGAAGTTGCGTGTTGATTTTGGAGATGAATATCCTCCTTCCATTTTTGTAAGTTATAATCCCTGCGTTTTGCGGCGAAGGCCGAGCAAATCGCGCATTTTTTCAGGAGAGCAAAAATGAACAAAAAAATTCCAGCAATTTTGTTATTGACCGTATTCACGCTGATGCAGTTCGTCAGCGCTTCCGCCGCCCCGGTGGCTGGGACTGTGACCCTGGTAGGACTCCCCACCTTCAGCAATGCCACCAGCCTTGACCTTGAATGGTCCGCCAGCGGGTTGCCGGGCGGAGCGACTCAAAACCTGTTTGCCTGGGGAAGAAGGCAGACGGATCCCGTCGTAGCTTATGACCCGGCCAACTGCCGTTTAGCCGCATCCATCCCCGGAATCACCAACGCCACCGGCGCGTTCACCTATGACTTCGGCCTTTTTACCGCCTGGGATCAGCAAACCTGGGAATTTACATTGACGGTGGATAACGCCGCCGATTGCAATTCCGCAACCCTGCCGGCGGATAACTCGGTCATGGGCAGTACCTTCATTGACGGTTGGCAGTTGTTGGGCTTCATTGCCAATCCCCCGGTTTTGGGTGAGACTTTCTTCAGTGAAACGCCCGTCGCCTGCAACACCTTTGAAATGTGGGGGGTGGTCTCAGATAAGTTTATAGGGCTGACCAAAACGGGACCCAACGCCGCGATTGGGTATTCCGGATTCGAATCCTGGAATCAATCCATCACCGGAACATTTGCCGCGCCTGCGCCTCTGGGTCCGGCCGATGCTTTGCTCTCGTGGGTGTACACATTCCCGTCAACCGCAGCGAATGACTGGTCTTTTTCGGTGAACCCAACTGATTATGCGGGCAATGCCTGGGGAACAACCTATTTCCGCTTTTTCCTTCCTGTCGGTCCGGATGAATTAGCCGATTGTGCGAACTTCCCGGATGTGGGCGGAACCGATACGGAAGTCTATGTCCGCTACATGGCTCAACTCGATCTTGCTCATGGATATTTGGATGGAACCTTCCAGCCGAATGGCACGCTCACCCGCGGCGAGATGGCGGCGTTCATTGAACTGGCAAACGGCGTGAAGGAATCAGACCCCGGATTTGGAATTCCTCCCGCCGCCGGTTCCGCCTGCGCTTTCAGTGACGTGAGCATCTCCGACTGGTTCGCCGGCTGGGTCTGGCAGGCCTGCGCCGATGGATATATGAACGGCATCGGCGGCGGCTTGTTCGACCCGAACAACTTTCTCACCCGTGGGCAGGTGGTCACTGCGCTCAACAACATCGCCCTCATGGGCGGCGGGGGCGGGTACTTGAGTACCTTCAATGTATTGCAGTTCGAATGGGGCAACTTGTATCGTGAGGCGCTCTTCACGGATGTGTCCGTGGGCGCTTTCTATACGATCCCGGTCCAGAATGCCTATGGCGTTGGCGTGGCGGAAGGAACGAGCGACACCGAATTCTCCCCGGATCAGCCCATTCTGCGCGGTGAGTTCATCAAGATGATGTACCGCGCATTGAGCCAGGTTGGGAGAAGAGGCGATTAACGCAAAAAAGGAGGTGGAAATTTCCACCTCCTTTACTTTTAAGCAGGCTGTTTCTTTAACAGCTCAAGATAATGTTTTCTGAACTTTGCCACCTTCGGCGCAACCACTGCCTGGCAATATGGCTGGAACGGATTCCGCGCGAAATATTCCTGATGATAATCCTCGGCGATGTGGAAGTTATTGACCGCTTCCACCTCCGTAACAATGGGGCTGGTCCAGATTCCCTGGGCATTTAACTCGCCGATAAGGGATTCGGCGATCTCCTTCTGCTCGGGGGTATGGTAATAGATTCCGGAGCGATACTGCGTACCAGCATCCGCACCCTGACGATTCAGCGTGGTCGGATCATGAATGGCAAAGAAGACGTTCAAAATATCGCGGAACGAAATCACCGACGGGTCGAACGTGACACGCACAACCTCCGCATGTCCTGTCCTGCCGGAGCAGACATCCCGGTAGGATGGATTGGCAACGTGACCATTCGAGTAACCTGAATCCACCGACAGCACGCCCTTCATTTCATCGAAAACAGCCTCCAGACACCAGAAGCATCCCCCGGCCAGTGTGATGGTTTCATAATTTGTGTTCATGATAAAGTCTCCTTTTTGCATCTTGCGAATAAAGTTGACAGGCCTGTCTATCGGATAAGACGCCGTGTGGATGCGAAATATTATTAAGGGCACATTATAGGTTAACAAAAAAGACCGCCTCGTCGGCGGTCTCTTGCTTTCTATCTCATCCCCGAAATCGTGATCAATCCACTGCTGATGTTGATGTTCATGATCCTCAAACCCGGCGCCTGCCGGTTGATCTCTTTCGCAAGCAGTTGATTCAGCCACGTTTCGGCCTGTGCGATCAAAACGTCGGGAATCACCTGCTGGCCGATCTGCAGGGATTCGATCTCGAAACTCGGAAACCCGTTTGCATCCAGGACAATATTCCCAACGGCAAGCGCGGAGGTCGAATCGGCGCTTCCTTTCACGATGCCCCAGATTTGTATTCTCCCCTCGCGCAGATAAACCTGCACGTCGCGCAAAGGAAGATCCGCGTTGTGCTTCATTTCCATGGCCAGCCAGGAGGTGAGTTGTTCCTCGCTCAAGGTGGCCGTGTTCAGGGAACCGGGCTGTGGGAGCGCGTTTTCAATTTCAGACTTTGCCTCAGCCCCTGCCACGTCAGATGGCATGATCTCTGCGCCGGGGCGTTCCGGCGCGCCTTCCATGCCGCTCTCGGCGTTGTCAATTGCAAAGCCGATCAGGGTATCCACCAGCGGCGCATATTCCGGGTAATTTTTTATCACATCCGCGCGGGTTTGCGGCGCAACATCTTCCGCGAGAGTCTGCGTAAAAGGCGTGGATGTGGCCGGGATGAGCAATTTTGCCACGCTGGATTGCGGGTTTCTCCCTGCAAGGACAAAGGTGGTTGTTCCGAGTCCCAGCACGATGAGAGTCGCAACCACTCCGCGCAGGATGTTCTTTGCGGTCTTTGATTCCCGTCCGGGGGCGTATGTCATGATTCCGTATTTTGGATCGAGCGGCTGGGTGGGGGATTGAAGACGGGCGATCCCGATCTTTGCCTCGTTATTATTCGGGTTGATTCTGAGCGCGCTCTTGTAACATTCGATCCTGCGCGTTTTTTCCTCCTCCACACGCGCAAGCAACATCCATGCCGTCTCTTCGTTGGGAGAAATGGAAATCAACTCGGCAAGATATTTCTTTGCGAGTTCGCGGTTGCCGCGCTGGAAGTTGTAATCGGCCAGTTTGAGAAGTTCTTGTTTGTTCATTTTAGCGGAGGAGAGACTTCTTCTACTTTTTTGCCTGTGATTTTCAAATACATATTGACCGAGTCCATGTCAACCTGGTCATTCCAGACGATTTCCCCGCTCGACCCGATCGTTACCGATTCAAATTTGCCGTAGTCGTCCCACAATTTAAAAACCCCTTTACCGACAAATTCGGAAAGATCCACCTCGCCTTCCACGCCATCTGAAAACTTGACATGCAGGTGGTAATTCTTTAGAGCCTTTACTTCGATTGGCTTAAACATAATTTCGAGACAGACCCCAAAGGTTTTTACGAAGTCGCGTAAGGGGAAACCTTCGGGGTCTTTGCTTGTTTTTCTACACACTTGGCTCGGGTTGTTTTTCCGCGGCCTTGTTGAGGACGATATCGCCGTCATCGTTGACATCCACAAATATCGTATCGCCGTTTACAAATTCACCGGCCAGCAGGCGGTCTGAAAGCGGATCCTCCACCTTCTGCTGGATGACGCGGCGCAGGGGGCGGGCGCCAAATTCCGAATCGTATCCCTGCGTGGCGAGGGATGAAAGAGCCTCTTCGGATGCGATGAGGATGAGGTTATGTTCCGAAAGCCGGTCCGAGACCTTGGATAGTTCAAGCGAAACGATCTTTTGAATATCCTCCTTGTTGAGCGAACGGAAGATGACAACGGAATCCATGCGGTTGATGAACTCGGGGCGGAAGGCGCGTTTGAGCGACTCGTTCAACTTCTTGCGCATGTCTTCATAGGAGAGGCGTTCCTCGGTGGCTTCATCGCGTTTGAGCGCGAAACCGAGCGAGGTTTGGTTCTTGATCATATCCGCGCCGATGTTGGAGGTCATGACGATGATCGCGTTGCGGAAATCCACCTTGTGGCCTTTCGCATCGCTCAAGTGACCCTCTTCCATGATCTGCAACAACATGTTGTGGACTTCGGGATGCGCCTTTTCAATCTCGTCAAAAACTACAATCGAATAAGGTCTGCGGCGCAGGGCTTCGGTGAGTTGACCGGCATCTTCATAGCCGACGTATCCGGGAGGCGCGCCAACCAGACGCGCGGCGGTGTGACGTTCCATGAATTCGGACATGTCGAGCTGGATGGCGGCATCTTCACTGCCGAACATGAACTTGGCAAGGGCTTTGGTCAATTCGGTCTTGCCGACGCCGGTGGGGCCGAGGAACATGAACGAGCCAATCGGGCGTTTCGGGTCTTTCAACCCGGCGCGGGCGCGGCGCACGGCGCGTGAGATCGCCACGATGGCATCCTCCTGGCCAATGATGCTCCTGCGCAGTTCATCTTCCATCTTGAGCAGGCGCTGGGATTCCTCCTCAGCCAACTGCATCAGCGGCACGCCCGTCCACATGGAGACCACTTCGGCGATATCCTCCGCGGAAACCACGGGGCTGGTGGCGCGGTCCCAGCCGGTGCGCAGGCGTTCGATCTGCTGGCCGAGGTCGATCTCGCGTTCCTCCCATTCCCGGATGTCTTCGGAGTTGCCTTCCTCCTGTGCGAGGGTGCGGTTCTGGCGCGCCTGCCGCAGTTGACCAAATAAATCCTTGGCATATTTTGCGGCGGGACTCTTGTACATGCGCACGCGCGAAGAAGACTCATCAATCAGGTCGATGGCCTTATCGGGTAAAAACCGTTCGGTAACATAACGCGAGGATAAATGGGTTGCGGCTTCGAGCGCTTCATCGGAAATGACAAGGTGATGATGCTCCTCGTAGGCGCCTCGGATGCCTTTGAGAATTTGGATGGTTTCCTCTTCCGAGGGTTCATCCACCTGCACCGATTGGAAGCGGCGTTCGAGCGCGGCATCGGATTCGATGTGCTTGCGATATTCGTCCATGGTGGTTGCGCCGATGACCTGCAACTCGCCGCGCGATAACGCGGGCTTGAGGATGTTGGCCGCGTCGACGGAGGAACCAGCGGCTCCCGCCCCGACCAGCATATGCACCTCGTCAATGAACAGGATCGCCCCCGATTGTTTTAACTCATCAATGATTCGTTTGAGTCTTTCCTCGAATTGACCGCGGTACATTGTGCCGGCGACGAGCGAGGCAACGTCGAGTTGCAGAACGCGCTTGTTCATCAGCGGCGCGGGAACGTCTCCATCCACGATGCGCTGGGCGAGGCCTTCGACGATGGCGGTCTTGCCGACACCGGGTTCGCCGATGAGCGCGGGGTTGTTCTTCGTGCGGCGCGCAAGGATTTGTATGACGCGCTCGATTTCCTTTTGACGCCCGATGACGGGATCGAGTTTTTTCTCTTCGGCCTTCGAGGTGAGGTCGGATGCAAGTTGATCCACGAGGGGGGTTTTGGGAGCGTTTGCGGGGCCGGTCCTGCCTGGGGTTGGGCCGGCAGGCATCGGGGAGGAGGAAGCGGTTTCATTCAATACGCGGCGGGTCTGCCTGCGGATCTGATCCGCTGTTACGCCGAGTCTGCGAAGCGCTTCCATTCCCGTTGATTCGACCCGCACGAGGGCGAGAAGTATGTGCTCCGTCCCGATGTAGTGATGACCGAGTCTGCGCGCTTCGTCCACGGCAAATTCGAGGACTTGCTGTGTTTCGGCGGCGAGTTCGACACGGTTGGGGTCGAAGTTCGCCACACCTCCTGAAACACGTTGGACTACTTCGCGCACTCGTTCGGGGGTCATTCCGAGGTCTCGTAAAACGCGTCCTGCCACTCCGCCTTCTTCATCCATTAATCCCAGTAGAAGGTGTTCGGTTCCAATATTGTTCTGGCGAGCGCGTTCGGCCTCCTGATGTGCCAGGCTGAGTACGCGCCTTGCTCGCTGTGTAAATCGTTCCATGCCAGCCATAGTTTTTCTCCTGAATTCTTGCGGGAGATTCTACCAAAAATAGGGGGGAGTCTGCGTAGGAAAAAGGTTAGAGTTTCCTTACGTCTCCTTTAGCGGTTGGCTTTTAGCTAAAACTATTGGCTGGCCGCTACTGCTACCTGTTGTCGCCGTCTCCCTGTATCTTACCACGCGCCTGCCTGTCCAAAAGTTTAGTTAAGTTGGATTCGGCGACCTCGTCAAGAGAAATATCCAGTTCGGTGCAGGTTTGGGCGAGATACCAAAGCACATCGCCGAGTTCGGATTTGAGGGCTTCGCGCGTTTCTGGATTGATCCGCCCATCTTTATCGCGGAAGACCTTTTTGATCTTGCCTGCCACTTCGCCCGCTTCATTGACAAGGCCGAGGGTGGGATAAATGACAGCGTGGCCGATGGCGGGATAGCCTGCCGTTGCGCGGGATTTGGTCTGGTATTCGGTGAAGTTCATGAAAGATTCCTTTTTTATGGCAGGATGAATTCTTGATAGGTTTCAGGCGAAACAATTTCGTAGCTTGAGTTTGGATAGGCTTCCATCCATTGTGAGGGGGCGGCCGGTGTCTTTGCGGCAGACCATTTCATTTCGTACCCGTGCAGTTTTCCATCGCGCTCTTCCACAAGGTCAATCTCCTGCTGGTTGTACGTCCGCCAGAAATACATGTTGGCATACATGGATTGGTAGGTTCTATGTTTCAACCTTTCGATGAAGATGAAGTTTTCCCATAACTGGCCGACGTCGTTGCGTTGGGACAGGTCGTTGAATTGGGCGATGAGGGAGTTGCGGATGCCCGTATCCATGAAGTAGTATTTTGCCTTGTTGGTGATTTCGTTTCGCAGGTTGCGGCTGAAACCGCCGAGGCGCACAAGCACGAAGGCTTTTTCGAGCAAATCCAGATAACGCTGGATGGTCTTGTAATCCACGCCGATCTTTGTGCCGATCTCCAGATGCGACACTTCCGAGCCAACCTGAAAGGCAAGCAGTTTGAGCAGGTCGAGCAGGGTTTTGGAATTTTTGACACGGTCAAAGGCGAGGATGTCCTTTACAAGGTAGGAATTCGAGATTTCCGTGATCACATCCACTTTTTGTTTTTTTGTGGATGCCTGCATCACTTCCGGGTACGAACCGTA
The DNA here is from genome assembly GCA_037440205.1 of Chloroflexota bacterium. Classification (GTDB taxonomy): domain Bacteria; phylum Chloroflexota; class Anaerolineae; order Anaerolineales; family Villigracilaceae; genus Villigracilis. Next base: position 3,955 of record JBBIUO010000004.1, on the reverse strand, counting down.
GACAAGAAACTCCTCCAGTTTCTCGCGCAGTTCGAATTTGTTATAGGCGGAAAACAACTCCGCCTGCGCCAGCGGATAAAGGGTGAGGGTTTGCTTTCTGCCTGTCAGCGGCTCTCCAACCTGACCCGCCAATTCAAAGGAAGAGGAACCTGTCAGAATGACGCGGATGTCGGGGCGCTGGTCAACGATGATTTTGATCCCCATTCCAATGTTGGGGATGTTTTGCGCCTCGTCAATTGCGAGCAATTCATATCCTTCCGCGTAGGCGAGAATCTGGTCGAAATCCTGCGAGCTGAGGATTTGCTGTGTGCGGAGGTTATCCCCCGAGTCGAGTTTGTATCTGAAAGTGGTATTCTTTAGGAAGTTTTGCAGGAGGGTTGTTTTTCCCACGCGGCGTGGCCCATAAATCAACAGTGCCTTTCCTGCCTGTATGTGGTTTTCAAGCGGTTCATAGGAGCGGGTGAACATAAAATCACTATACTTCAACTCCTAGTTTTTGTCAAAAAACTAGGAGTTGAACTCCTGATTTTTCACCTCTTTTTCAAACCACAACGTTCTGTTTTCCAGCCGAAACCCCACCGACTCGGCTGTCTTTTGCATGGCGATGTTGTCGCCGCTTGTGCCGAGGTTTGCAGATTCCATGCCGCGTTCCCTGAGCAGGTGCATCCCTGTAAGCAGGAGCGCCTTTGCCAGCCCCAACCGTTGAAAGCGCGGATGGGTTGCAACGGGGTCGGTGTACCCTTCTCCGTTTTGATTGACCGAGCAAGTGCAATACGCGGCGATGCTCCCATCGGGCGCAACAACAACGAGATCGAGCGATGGATCGTACTCGCTGGTGTTCATGATGGCGAGACGATTTTCCGTGGTCATGTACTCCGTGCCAAAAGCGGATCGGTGCGTGCCGGCAACTGCTTCTGCTTCCTCCGTTCCTTTTATCGCGCGGACGGAGAATCCCGCCGGCAACTCCGGGTTTGGGATGGCCTCCGAAAGCGGACGCTTCATGCCGACCGAAACCATATCTGTTTGACGAAAACCGTGCTGGTGGATAAATGCCAGCCGCTCAAGATTATCTTCCCTGCAACTCGCATCGAGCGTGGAAGTTTCCCCCGCCGCCAACGTTTTGCCGCTTCGCGCGCACTCTTCGCCCCAGGCAACCATCTCCGCGCCGACAGATTCCTCGTACGGTTTTTCCACTTCCCAGCGCAGGTTGTTTGAATCATCCACGTACGCCCAGCCAATGGGGCGATCTCCATCAAACCATAATTTTGTATTTGCGCGGACTTGCTCACTGGCAAGATTTTCTTCGATATCCACTTTGGCGGGATATTCATCCATCCGCGCGGCGGGACGAATTCTGTTTAGCAGGTCGATGATGATCTGAAAATCTTTTTCACCCTCGTAGAGATGAGTGATGGTGTTGGGCATTGCTCTGGTCTTTCTTGTAGGGAGCCTTATACAAACACTGCCGCCGACACTTTGAAGCGTTCAGACAGCGCGCGTATCTGGCGGATATTTAACTCTCGTTTGCCGTTCAGGATTTCAGAAACCACCCCTTGCGAGCCGACTTCAGGCATATTTGATTGTGTGAGGCCATGTTCATCCATGAGAAAGCGTAATACTTCCGCGCCGCTGACATCGGGAATTGGGTGATGCTCTTCTTCGTAGACATGGATCAGGGTGCCAAGTGTATCGAGCAAGCTGTAAAGCGGATGCTTTTCGTTGGCGCCGATTTCATCCAATAATTCATTCAGGCGCTTGACAGCCTCGTTGTATTCCCTTTCGTTACGGATGACGAGCAGGGGGCTGATACTTGCCCAGTGATTTTGAATTTGATCCATTGCGAGTGTCATTTTTTTCCAATCTCCTTTGTCGTACTCAGCCTTGAAGTTACCCATGCCCTAGTTGAATGCCTTCGCCAACCCTCTCCACCACTCATCCTTTTCCCCGGGGACAAACGGCGTGTAAAGCGTCAGCCGGTCTGCGATTCCGTCGTAGCGCTCCTTCAAATCGTCCGCCAGGTTTTCCTGCGTGGATATCAGACAGAATTCATTCAACATTTCGTCCGTAATGAGCATGGGCATTTCAGCCCATTCACCTTTTGCCGCGAAGCCCGACAGTTTTTCGGCGGTCCCGCCCCAGCCGTGCAAATCCATCACGGATTTGTAGGTTGGTGTACTGGCATAAAACGCGGTCTGCATCCGCGCGAAGGCTTCCTCTTCGGGAGAGGTCGCTACAAATGCAGTGACAGAGACCGCGATGTCTTTCCGCTTTCTGCCTTCTTTCTGCAAACCTTCTTCAATTGCGGGCAGGATCACCTCACTCAAATATCGCGGACTGTTGAACGGATGCGCGTGGAATCCCTCGCACATTTCGCCTGCCAGTTTTGCCAGCCCCGTGTTCACGCCGGCAATGTAGATCGGGATGACCCCACCCCCTGCCCCTCCCCAAATTCCATTTGAATTTGGGGAGGGGAACGAGGGGAGGGGTGGGGGTTGAAAAAACGGCGACATGAGCGTGGCCTTGTAATATTCGCCGCGAAAATTCAACTTCGTTCCGTTCTGCCAGCAATCCCAAAACGCGCGGATGACTTGAATCTGCTCGCGCAACTTTCCCGTCACCGATTCAGGCCAGACCATGCCGAAGCGGCGTTCGATGTGCGCCTTGACTTGCGTACCCAATCCCAAAATGAATCGTCCCCCGGATTGCGCCGCCAAATCCCATGCGGTGTAGGCGAGATTCGCGGGCGAGCGCGCAAACGAAACGGCAATGGCCGTGCCAAAGCGCAGAGTCTGTGAATGTTCAGCAACCAGCACACAGGGGAGAAATGGATCGTGCTGTGTTTCCTGAGTCCACAACGCGTCGAATCCAATTTCCTGCGCGGCTTTTGCAATCGCCGGGACGTCATTCAATTGAACAGGTGGAAGTGCGGCATCGAATTTCATGGGGTAAGTATAAAGTAAACAGGTACACACGTAAACACGTTTTCCTTGTCTACCTGTGTACCTGTTTACTCATTCAGCAAATAAGCCATCACCCAACGAGTCGTCGCGTTCAAACCATCCATGTGCGCGCGCTCGTAATTGTGCGAAGCGTCAATACCCGGGCCGATGAGTGAAAGCGCCACGTCGCCGCCCGCGCGCCAGAATGATTCGCCGTCCGAGCCGTAAAATGGATACACATCGGTTTTATACGGAATGCCATGCTTTCCGGCAATCGCGCGCAATTTTTTATTCAAGCCCTCGTGATAGGGACTGTAACTATCCTTGATGCACAACGTCGCGTGGAACTCATCCGATGCCTGACCGTTGCCGACAACAGCCATATCCACTGTGACCAACTCGACGACATCCGATGGAATCCCCGCCGCCGCGCCGTGACCGACCTCTTCATAATTGGAGATGAGGAAGTACACGCTTCGCACCGGACCCTGGCCTGATTCTGCCATTGACTTGATCGCCGCAACGAGATTTGCCACGCAAGCCTTGTCATCGAGAAACCGCGAGCGGATAAATCCATCTGTCACTTCCACGCGCGGATCGAACGTCACGCAATCGCCAATATTGATTCCAAGTTCGCGTGTTTCTTTTTCGGATGTTGTCCGCGCGTCGAGACGCACTTCCATGTGCGCGTCGTTTCGCGGAGTCTCTGCGCCTGCCGCGCCATAAATATGACCCGAAGCCGTGTCAATCAACACCGAGCCGCGAATCTTTTTACCAGCCGAGGTGATAACCCACACACCCTCGGTCTCCACGGAAGGCCATTGCAGACCGCCGATCTTGCTCAACACCAGGCGCCCGTTGGGTTTGATCTCCTTCACCACCGCGCCGAGCGTATCCACGTGGGCGGTTAAAGCAACGGGAGGAAGATCACTTTCCACATTCCATTTCGCCACCAATCCGCCTTTGCGAGTCCGCGAGAGTTGCAGTTGTTTGTATTTGGAAAGTTCTTTTTCCAC
>JBBIUO010000003.1:19166-26971 GCA_037440205.1 Chloroflexota bacterium | reverse complement strand
CCTTGAACCCAGGGCGGCCGCGCGCACGATGGCAGAGTTGCCTTCCTGCATGATGATCTTGTCTTCACACACGCCAACCGCCTCATCCATCGAGGGGAAAATCCGCACGAGTTCATGCTCCAAATTCACGCCGCCCTTTTTCAGTTTGGCGAGCACGGGTTGAGGCACATCTGTCAGGAACATGTGGATTCCATTTGCTTCTGCCAGTTGTTGGATGCGGATGAAACTGAACACCGCCGAAGAATCCAGCGCCGACACGCGGCGAAAATCCAAAACCAGATATTTCAGCAGGGACAGGTTTTTATCGGCGATGCGGTTTCGCACCCGCGCCAGCAATCCCTGCGAGGTGCCGAAAAAGATGAAGCCGTTCAATTGCAGGATGGCGATCACATCTCCCCTGCCATCCAACAGTTTATGATGTTCCACGGGACGATCCACGCGGCTGCGATAGGTATTCCCACTGAACGTATTGTTCACAATGTCAATGCGGCTGTAATTCACCACGAATAAAATGACGGCGGCCAAAACGCCAACCGCCACGCCTTGCAAAAATCCCGCCCAACCAACGACGGCAACGATGACCAGCACGAGAACATATTCCAGACCCGGCAGGTTGAACCATGCGTCATAAACCCACTCTGCAAGAAACAACAGCCCGACGAACAAAAGCAGTCCACCCACCATGTATTTCGGGATGAGCGAGAGCAGTGTTGCGCCGAAGAACAAAACCACAGCCAGGATCAATGCCGAGAAAACACCGACCAGCCTTGAGCGGAGTCCCGACCGCATTGGAAGGGCGGAGAGGCTCAGGTAGTGGTATCCTGCCGAGCCGCCGGTAAATGCTCCGAGCATGTTTCCAATCCCCGCCGAAATCAATTCGCGGTTCATGTCCATGTCTTTCATGCTGACCAGTTCCAACGCGCTGGCGTTCAACAGCAAAGCCACAACACTGATCATCACCACCGCGCCGATACTGCTGGCCTGCTTTGCGATCATCGCCCAATCCACGCCCTGCAAAAGGGAAAGGTTCATCGGCTTCCACAATGCGCCTTCAGGGAACGGCCCCAGCACCCACCCCAGATTGCGCGCATTGGCGAGGCTTGTGCCGGTGATGAAAAGGCAGCCATAAAAAAGCGCCATGCCCAATGCGAGCATGACCGGCGTAACAAGAATGTGATTTGATTTTCGCGTGGCGAGCATGAGCGCAATTCCAAAGAGCGTGCCCGGCAGCCAGTGAACGATGGCATCGTTTTTAAATAACGAGGCAAGGTCGGAGAGTCCGATCGTTTTATCGAGCATGACGCTGAACGAACCCTGCGCAAGCAGAAGGCCTGTGCCGGCGATAAAGCCTCCCACCACCGGATATGGAACGAACCGAACGAAGCGGCTCAATTTGAAAACACCCAGCAGGAGGAAGACCAGACCCGTTGAAAAAGTGGTGATGCAGATCATCGCCAGCACCGTGGCAAAACGCGCCTGGATGGAAGCCCCGATCATTGTCGCGCTGACAGCTGATCCTGCCACCGAAAGAATCGCGGCGGGACTGTCTTGCGGCCCGCCGATGACACTGCCCGACGAACCGGCGAGGGCCACTGCCAGTTGAAAGATGATCGCCCCAAACAGGGTCATACCGATGCCGATGGAGGCGTATTGGGCGAGGTCGCCCGAATAGATCAAAACACCGAATGAGATTAGAACGGGAAGGGCAATCGCTCCCACAACCAGCCCCATTGTGGCAATGGACAGAATCTTTTTCAGTTGGAAATCCTGTAAATTCATGGTCTGCCTCTTTATTGATCGTCTGCCTGCCCGCGGATTATAAATGCGAATGGATCCTGCCAGCCGCCACCTTCCATGACCAATCTCCTATCAGCGCATGGAACAAAGCGTGTGCGGGGTTGGTCTCTGAAAAAAAACAAAAGGAGAATTGAATCATGTCCATCAAATTGCTCAACAAGGTTTTGCTCGCCGCCCCGGTTTTGCTGGCGCTGGCCTGTTCCACGTTGACGCCGAAATCCACACCTGCCCCATCGCAGGCGGATATCGAAAAGGAGGAACAGGCCGTTTACGCATTCTTCGTCAGCGGGACGCCGGACACGGCTCTCATCCTGGAGGAGACGTCCACAGGCATCGGCTCGCAGGATCTACAGGCGGTGAGGGAAAATATCGGGAACAGTTTCAAGGATGTTTCGGATGAGACCATTGAAAGTTTTGCCGCCCGCAACGCTCAAGACAGCCTGCTTTCCCCGGATATGGACCTCGGCGCGGATTACACCCTCCTGCCTCTTGAGGAACTTGCCAAAATCTCCAGCCAGCCGAATTGGGGCGAACTGCTTGCGGAAAAATATCCCGGCGCGCACGGATACACCATCTTCTCCCGCGTCGGATTCAACAACGCGCTCGATCAGGCTGTGGTCTACGTGGGCAGTGTCGCAGGCCCGTTGATGGGCAGTGGTTTCTACAACCTGATGGAAAAGAAGAACGGGGAATGGATTCTCAAAGAGCAGGTCATGGTTTGGATCTCGTAAACCGGGACCCTGTAACAGGTCAAGAGGGAGGCGGGCTTTACATCCGCCCATTTTGCTGTGTTGATATAACTCACGAGGTACAATAGCGGCGCGAGCAAACTTTTTTCGCATTCAAGGAAGAGTGTTTATGAGTGCCTCCCCCGATAAAAGAGATCGTCCTCCCTTCCATCTTTATGGCAATGCGTTACAGGCCGCAAAAATATTTTACTGGTTCACGGCAGTCATCCTGCTGTCGCTGATCGCGGGAATCTTTGTCACCCTTTCGACGGACAATGCCATATCCGCCCAATTCATCGCGGCCAGCGTGCCGCTGGTTTTAGCGTCTTTTCTGTTCATTCGCCGGGAAAAATTCGAGTGGGCAGCCATTTCCCTTGCCGCCACCCTGATCTCCCTGCTCACGGTCCTGGCGACTTTTGGACAGGGCATTCACCAGATCAGCAACCTCGGATTCCCGGTCACGTTGATCGTTGCCAGCCTGGTGACAAGAAAACGCACCATGGTCTTCCTGACAATTCTCACCATCGGTTGTGTTGCCTGGCTCGTTTTTGGGGAATTGACCGGCCTCTACCAGCCTGCCCCCCTTGTAAGGAGCGTTCCCGGGGATTTCGTTTCCGTATCCATTATCGTCCTGATCACCGCCTTCGTATCCCGTTTTTTGATGGGGAACCTGTTCGAGAAAAACCGCCAATTGCAGAAGGAACTCATGGAACGCAAACTGGCCGAAGAAAATTACCGCAATATCGTGGAAAATTCGATTGACGGGATATTCCAAAGCACACCGGATGGGAAACTCATGAATGTTAATTGGGCCCTGGCGCGCATGTATGGATATTCATCGCCCGGGGAGATGATCCACGCCATCACGGATATTTCGTCCCAAATTTATGCCTCGCCGGAAATGAGGGATGCCCTGCGCCTCAAACTCGAAGCAGAGGGATCGGTCACAGGGTTCGAATCCCTCGATTATCGCAGGGACGGCTCTACATTTTGGACCTCGGCGAACATACGGGTGGTCACAGATAGAAACGGGAACACCCACTACTACGAAGGGACTGTGGAGGACATTACGCCCCGCAAACAGGTGGAGGAGGCGCTGCGCGAGAGCAAGGAACGCTTCCGAAGCGTATTCGAGAACGCCGCGATCGGCCTGTATCGCATCACGCCGGATGGAAAGATCCTGCTTGCCAACACCACCTTTGCCCGGATGCTTGGATGCAAGACGGCAGACGAATTGATGCAACGGGACCGGGATGGCGACTCGCGGGTCGCCATCCATGACAGTTTCCTTCAGGACATAAAAAGCCAGGGAGAGGTAAGGAATTTCGAAGCGCGCTGGACGGCGGCGGACGGTTCGATCCTGTTCGTGCGCGAGAATGCCAAACTCATCCGAGGTCAGAACGGGGAACCGCTCTACATCGAAGGCACAGTGGAGGATATCACCGAGCGCAGGCAGGCGGAGATGGCCCTGCATAAAAATCAACAGCGCCTCCAGGCATTTTTCAACCAGTCGCTGGATGGATTCTTCTTTTGCATGTTCGATGAACCCCAACCCTGGGAGAATTCCAGCGACAGGGAAAAGACGCTTAACCACATCTTCACCACCCAGCGCTACACCGACGTGAACAACGCCATGCTGGAACAATACGGGATGACCCGCGAACAATTTCTCAGCCTCACCTCCAGCGATATTTTCGCGCACGACCCACAGCAGGGACTCCAACTACGCCGTCAGTTGTTCGATCAGGGACACCTGCACCTCGAAACCAACGAACGTAAAAGTGACGGCGCCCCGGTCTGGTTCGAAGGCGATTACGTCTGCATGTACGATGAACAAAAGCGCATCACCGGCTTCTTCGCCATCCAGCGCGATATCACCGACCGTAAAAATGCCGAGGCGGAGCGCGAAAAACTCATCAGGGAACTGGAATCGAAAAATGCCGAACTGGAGCGCTTCACGTATACCGTATCGCATGACTTGAAATCGCCGCTGGTGACCATCAACGGGTTTCTCGGCTACCTCAAAAGCGACACATCGTCGGGCAACCTGAGCCGTGTCGGATCGGATATTCAACGCATTCAGGATGCGGTGGATAAGATGCACTTGCTCCTCAGGGAACTGCTCGAACTTTCGCGCATCGGCCGCATCATGAATCCGCCTGGAACCATTCCCTTTGTGGATTTGGTGAACGATGCGATGGAACTCGTCCACGGCCGACTCGATGAATGCGGAGCGACGGTTCAACTTCTTCCCCCGGTCGGGACTCACCCCGGCCTGCCAGCTGTTTATGGAGATCGTCAGCGCCTTGTGGAGGTTCTGCAAAATCTGATTGACAACGCCGCCAAATACATGGGTAACCAGCCTGATCCGCGCATCGAGATCGGGCAACGAGGCGGGGAAAATAATCAACTGATATTTTTCGTCAGGGATAACGGCATCGGCATCGAAGCGGAACACCACGAACGCATCTTCGGCCTCTTCAACAAACTGGATGCAAGATCGGAAGGCACAGGCGTCGGACTCGCTCTCGTGAAGCGAATCATCGAAGTGCATGGAGGCCGGGTTTGGGTGGAAAGCGTTCCGGGGCAGGGAAGCACCTTCTACTTCACCCTGCCAAAGCTACCCGCGTAGTTGGCATTCTCAGTACTTCACGAAAGCGCGTAATTGGCGTTCTCTAACGCCTAATTTGCGCCAGAGAGCGCAAACTACGCGAGGTTTTCGTGATCTACTGATTCTATAATGCCGACTGAAAACACAGTACCGCAAGATTTATCTTGCGAGTGGCGGGTTTGCCGTCAAAGTATTCGCAACATGAATGTTACGGTACCGGTGTTCTACACCACGCTTTCGGCCACTGTCTTTCCATATCCCATCAGCGCCTTCACCATTTCCATGCTTCTGCCCTCGGCATACACCCGCAAGACGGGCTCTGTACCCGAAGGGCGGATCAACAACCACGAATCATCGCCCATGATGTATTTCACGCCGTCGCGCTGGCTGATCTCATTCACTTTTTGACCGCCGATTTCCTTCGGCGCTTTCTGAGTGAGGAATTCCGTCATCTCGGCTTTGGCTACGGGGCGGCTGAGGCGCAAATCCACGCGCTCGTACAACGCAGGGCCGACATCCGCCAGCAGGTCATCCACCATCTCCACCAGCGATTTCTTCGCCTCGGCGATCATTTCCACGAGCAATAGTCCCATGATGGGGCCGTCGCCTTCGGGAATGTGTCCCTTGAATGAGATACCGCCCGATTCCTCGCCGCCGATGATCACATCCTCCTTCATCATGTGATCCGCAATGTGATTGAAGCCCACAGGCGTTTCGTAAAGTTTCAAGCCGTAGCGTTTTGCCAGCCTGTCTATCATCCGTGTGGTGGAAACGGTGCGAACCACCGCGCCCGACCAGCCGCGTTTTTCAACGAGATATTTCAACGAAAGCGCCATGATCTTGTGCGGATCAACGAAATTGCCGCGCTCGTCCATCGCGCCGATTCGGTCCGCGTCGCCGTCGGTGACGACGCCGAAGTTGCCCATGCCCGAACTGACCGCGCTTGCCAGCGGCCCAAGATATTTTGCGATGGGCTCCGGGTGGACTCCGCCGAAGCCGGGATTCATCTCGCCGCGAATTTCGGCGATCTCACAACCTGTGCCCTGCAAAAACGATTTGATGACTCCCCGCCCCGAACCATACATCGCATCCACCACGAAGCGCTGGGGATTCTCGGCGATGATGTCGGTGTTGATCAACTTTTGCAGATGCTCGAAATAGGCCGGCAGGGGATTGAACTTTTGAATCAGCCCCGCATCGCGCGCCTTGTTGAAATCCATCAGGTTGGGGCCGCGCGCCCGTTGTTCGTTGTCGTTGATGTAGACTTCCACGCGGCGGATTGCTCGGTGAGCGCCGATCCGCCGAATGCGCCCTTGAGTTTCAGGCCGTTGTAGCGCGGCGCATTGTGAGAGGCGGTGATCATGATGCCGGCGATGGCTTTCTGGTGCTTGACCGCAAATGAGATTGCCGGTGTCGGCGAATCGGATTGTGCCAGCAGGACGCTGAATCCGTTGGCGGCGAGCACGCGCGCCACTTCACCGGCAAAACGATCTGAAAGGAAGCGCGTATCGTAGCCGACCACGATCTTCTTTTTATCGGGGCCGCCGTTGCCGTTCGCTGATTGATCCCAGTGATCGGATGCCACTGCGTCTGCAATGGCCTGGGTGACGATGCGCAGGTTGTCGAAGGTAAAGGTGTCCGAGATGACGGCGCGCCAGCCGTCGGTTCCAAAGTGAATGGGCATGTGGAGGTCTCCAAAAGGATGAAGGATGAAAGATAAAGGATGAAAACTTCGCGTGAAGGCAGAAGGATTTATTCATCCTTCATCCTTCATCCTTGTTATGGGGCAGGGGTGACGCCGCTTTCGGGCGTTTCGGTTGGCTCGAAGTTTGGTTCGGGGGTGGCGTAACTGACGACCGATTCCAAAAGCCAGCCTTCTATCTTTTGGTCGTTGCGCATGACGTAAACGTGCAGCCAGGTGACGCCGTTCACCTGTCGGAAGTCGGGGTAGATTTCAACGACGGTGCCGTTATCGAGGGTCATCAGATATTTTCCGTTGGGGGTTTGGCGCAGATTGGCGCCGCCGCCTTCCTCGGCGCTGATGGTGCTGGGAATGGTTTCCACTTCGACGGTCAGGGTGATGATCGGGGTCAGGCCGAGGGTGGAGGTCCCAGTCGGCGTGAACGATTCTTCGGTTGGGGTGGATGTGGGTTTTGTGGCCGTCGCTGTTATTGTTGAAGTTGACGTAACGGTGACATCTCCTTCACCTGTCGCTGTGACGGAGGTTGTCAATTCAACGGAAGGGGCGCTGGAGGGGCGAGGAGTGTTCGAGGGGCGAATCGTTTCCGTCGGTGACGGGATCAGGCTCGAGGTCAAAGAGGGAAGCGGGATATTCTGCAAGGTGGGAGTGGCTGTGGCGGCAGTCGTCTGAGTCGGGAGCGGGAATCCATTCCCCATCAAACTGAAGAGCGCCCCGGAGAAAAGCAGGAGCATGATGCCGCTGAGGATGAGTCCGCGTGTGGAGGGGCGAAGCCGCAATGCCAGCAGGGTGAGCAGGCCGAGGATGCTGGCAAGCATGAAGTGTGTGGCAAAGACGAGGATGCCCTGCGGCCAGATTCCATCCAGGCCGGAGCCGAGGCCGAAGCCGCTTGCGTTGATGGGAAGGTAAAAGGCGTACGCGACGATGACGCTCGGCAGGAAGGGTTTGCTTTCGGAACGCGCGAACGACA
>JBBIUO010000003.1:6866-19156 GCA_037440205.1 Chloroflexota bacterium | reverse complement strand
TATGATGGCGCCGATTGCCAGGACGAAGAGTTCCTCGGGCCACAACCTTGCATGGATAAAAACGTTGGTGAGTGTGATGGGCAAAAAGGGACGCACGGCGAAGCCCGCCAGGAGGCCGCCGAGGAAAACGATCACGCCGCTGATGAGCAGCGCCATCAATGTTTCAAAAAGAAAACGCGGGGATCCGGTGAGGCTGGCAAGCAGAAAACCCACCCAGGGAGTCATGAGCGGTGTGACGAGAATGCCAAGCAAAAGAATGGCTTGCGAATCGAGCAGGAAGCCCAACCCGAGGATCGCGCCGGCGGCCAGGGAAAATACGAACAGTTCGATGGATGGATAGGCGCGGCGGGATAGATCGGAAATGAATGTGGCCTGTCCTTCGGCGTCGGTGGGGATCATGGCGCGGCGCGTCACCCGTCTGCGGCGCGGGCGCGGAGGAAGCGGGATTTCTTCCGGCGGGGGAGAAGTTGGTTCGGTTGGAATAATGGGTTCTTCGGGTAAGGACATGAGGTTTGCAGTGCTTCTTATATTTACTCGAGTTGCTGAGTTTGTTACCTTATCGATCTTCTACTGGGATTTTTAACGCAGAGCCGCCAAGACGCCAGGGTGAATGATTCTTTCTTTGCGGCTTTGAATCTTTGCGTTAAATCTTGAATGTGTGTCTGGCACGACATACTCGCAGGGCGAGTTCTTAATTTCGCAGCGTGGCGGTGATGCGCAAGGGCTTTTCGAGCAGTTCCAATGCTGTGAGGGTATCGGGCGTGATGATGTCTGCGGCGAGCAGGGTTTCTTTTGCAACGCCTTCCGCGGACATGACGCAAATTCCAAGCCGGGCGGCTGAGAGCATTTCTGCGTCGTTTGCGCCCTGCCCGATGGCGATCACTTTTTCCGCATCGAGTTTGCGGACGTATTCCGCTTTTTGCGAAGCCTCGTCCCCCGGCGCGATTCGCACTGCGGTCAGGTCGAGTTGACGATCTATTACGGCTTGTCTTCCGTGCGTATCCGCCGTGAGCAGGTGGATCGTTAATTTGTTTTGCAGGGATGCGATTTTTTCCAGAATGCCATCCATGAGACGGCCATCAATTGCAAGCGTGCCGTTCACGTCCATGACCAGATGCTCGATTTCGTACACGCCGCGACCGGGGATGGTGATTTCGATCATGATTGTTCCATTATACCGGGGATGAATGGAGTGTGGGAGGTGGGAATTGATTTCGCGCGCAGGCGACAGTCGCTCGCGAAGCGGAAGGGACTGCCGCCTTTCAGGATATAATTCGGCAAAGGGAACCCTGCCATGCCAAAACCCATTACGCAAAATACTTTGTTCTACGGGGATAACCTGCCGATTTTGCGCGAGTATCTCCCCGATGAATCGGTTGACCTGATCTATCTCGACCCGCCGTTCAATTCGAGCCGTTCGTATAATGTGTTGTTCAAAGACGAAGGCGGGCAGGAAGCCGAAGCGCAGATTACCGCGTTCGAAGACACCTGGCATTGGAACGACGCGACGGAAAGAACTTACCACGAGATGATCCAGAACGCGCCTGCAAACGTGGCGCAGATGATCGGCGCGTTGCGCGAATTCGTGGGAACGAACCAAATGATGGCGTATTTGGTGATGATGGCCGCGCGCTTGGTGGAATTGCACCGCGTTTTGAAGCCAACAGGTTCTTTGTATTTGCATTGCGACCCAACAGCGAGTCATTATCTCAAAATCATTTTGGATACGATTTTTGGGACGGAGAATTTTAGAAATGAAATTATATGGAAAAGGAAAGCTGGCCGAGGAGAAACAAACAACGCAGCCATAAGGTTTGGGGTAAGTACAGACTCGATTCTATTCTATGCCAAAAGCAAAAGCACTTTGTTTAATAGGCAATATACAGAAAGCAATCCTGATTACATCGAAACCAAATTTACCCACACAGATGAAAAAGGTCGTCGATACAGATTAGACAATTTGACAAGCCCTAATTACAGGCCAAATCTAGTTTATGAATATAAAGGTTATGCTCCTCCTGCAAAAGGGTGGGCTGTTTCTTTAGAACGTATGAAGCAGATGGACGAAGAAGGCAGGCTTCATTTCCCTTCTGAAAAGTCAATGCGAATTCAAAGGAAACGATACCTTGATGAACTTGAAGGAGAAACCGTAGATAGTTTATGGGATGACATCGCTCCAATCAATTCCCAAGCCCAAGAACGTCTTGGTTATCCTACGCAAAAGCCTTTGGCGTTGTTGGAAAGAATCATCCAAGCCTCCAGCAACGAAGGCGATGTGGTTCTCGATCCTTTTTGTGGATGCGGCACGGCGGTCGCCGCCGCGCAAAAACTCAATCGCAAATGGATCGGGATTGACATCACGCACCTGTCCATTTCGCTGATGAAATACCGCATGAAAGACATGTTCGATTTGAAGGAAAAGCAGGATTATCAAGTCATCGGCGAACCGGAGGATATTCAGTCCGCAAAACAGTTGGCAAAGGATGACCGATATCAATTCCAGTGGTGGGCGTTGTCGCTCGTCCAAGCCAAACCGTTAGGTGGCGAAGGAAGAGAAGGTAAAAAAGGAAGCGATAAAGGCATTGACGGTGTGATCAACTTTGTGAATGAGAAGAATAAGACCGAGCGTGTATTGATTCAAGTGAAAAGCGGCCATGTCAAAAGCGGCGATGTCCGCGACTTGCGCGGCGTGCTGGATCGAGAAGAAGCCGCCATCGGAGTCTTCATCACACTCGAAGAACCATCGAAAGATATGGCTACCGAAGCCATGTCAACGGGCTATTATCATTCCGACCTGTGGCAAAGGGATTTTTCCCGCATCCAGATTTTGACGATTGAAGACTTGTTGAACGGCAAGGGAATTGACATGCCCAAGTCCGTGCCGGGACAGACCTTCAAGCAGGCGGAGAGGGTCAAAAAGAAGGGGAAAGAAAAACAAAGCGATATGTTCGATGAATAACCAACCTGACAGTCACCTTCGGGAAGCGGGTGACTGTCACGTTTAAGAACTCTAACACTTCTCTAACGGGGGATTCCTTGACGAAAAGTCGCTTCACACATAAAGTTAAGCCCGCTTAACTGAAAAAGGCGCGTCCCACAAGTCAAGGAAAAACATCATGCCTCAACCTGGTTATGTTTATGTGCTCACAAATTCATCCATGAACAACATGGTGAAGGTTGGAAAGACCAGACAAAACCCTGAAGATCGGGCAAAAGCTCTTTCATCCTCCTCAAGCGTGCCTGCTCCTTTTATCGTGGTCTATCAGGCATACTTTGCAGATTACGATCAAGCTGAACAATTTGTACACATGAAACTCGAAAAGTTTCGGGTTTCAAACAATCGGGAGTTCTTTCACGCTCCAATTCACGAAGCCATTGATGCAGTTATCGAAGCGAAAATCCTTTTTGGAAATCCAACAAAAGATTCCGATGAAAATAAAAATGACCCGAATGATTCTATGCCAATTGACTTTAATGGCTTTCAGGAATCAAAAAAAGGATTATATGAACTTTTGGATGTATTCATAGGTCGTTCCATGCACGGCTGGAATGATTTTGTAAAAAAATTCGGATTGTCAATGCCGCAATTCAGTATTCTCATGCAATTACATTATCATCACATGTTTAGCATTTCTGAAATTGGCGAACGTTTTGGCGTATCTGTCCCGGCTGTCAGTCAGTTGGTCGAAAAACTTGTGCAATCTGGCTATCTTGAGCGCGTCGCTGCCCCACATGATCGGCGAGCAAAATTACTTCAGCTCAGTTTGAAAGGAAAAGAATTAATCGAGGCAGGAATGGCTCAGCGATATAACTGGATGAACGATCTTACATCCGCGTTAAATGCAGAGGAACAAGCCAAAATTGCGGAGGCGTTGGAGATTTTGACCAAGGCCGCGCAAGGATTGGACGACAAAAAGTAATTCACACCTTCTGTGTTTCTTCTGCATAATTTCTACACATTCATTTGATATTAAATCCCCGTTGGTCTCGATACGGCGGACGCTTCGACTTCGGGTCTCGGTACGAGCGAGACGCTTCGCGCACTCGCTCTACTCGACCCTCCGCTCAGCGCGATGCTGCCTACTCGACCACCGAGCAATTACCAATTACCAATCTCTAATCTCCAATTACCAAAGGAGCAACATGCAACAAACTCACGTACGAAGAATGGTCCAACGCCCCGCGCGGACGAAGTCCAAAGGCGGGATGGGACGCGCGGTCAAATATTTGACGAATTACAAACGTCAAGCCGCGCTCCCGTATGTATTTCTCGCCATCGCCACGCTGGCACAACTTGCTGTGCCGAGCATGATCCGCAAGGTCATTGACGCGGTGACGAAAGGCTACATTGCCGATCAGATTCAACAGGCGTTGACGAAGATCCCCGCGCAATTTATCAGTGTGGCATTGCCGAAGATTCTCGATGCAACGGATAGACCAGAGTCCATGACGCTGGACCAACTCAAAGTCCAGTTGGAAGCGGACGTGAACAACGCGCCGCAGTTATTGGTCAGCGCGCTGGTCGCCATCCTCATCTTCGCCATCCTGCGCGGAGTCTTCGCGTTTTTACAAGACTACTGGGCGGAGAAAAATTCGCAGGCGGTGGCGTACGATCTGCGAAACGACTTGTATTCCAAGATTCAAACTTTGTCGTTTTCGTATCACGATAAAAACCAGACAGGACAGTTGATGATCCGCGCGACGGACGATGTGGAGAAGGTGCGCCTCTTTATCGGACAGGGCTTGCTTCAACTCATCGGCGCGTTCATTTTACTGGTTGGCACGATCATCATTTTGTTTTCGACGAACGCTTCGCTGGCGTGGTCAGTAATGCCGATCCTGCCGATCGCGCTGGTGTTGTTCGCGTTCTTCGCGGGCGTGAGCCGACCGATGTTTACGCAGGTGCAGCAAAAACTTTCCGCGTTGAATACGGTCTTGCAGGAAAATCTCGCGGGCGTGAAAGTGATCAAGGCGTTCACGCGCGAAAAACAACAGCAGGATAAATTCAAGGCGCGCGCCGACGATACGATGGAACAGGCGATTCGACTCTCGCGTTTGTTTACCTTCATGTTCCCGCTGGTGTTTATGATCGCCAATCTCGGTCAAGCCGCGATTTTGTATGTGGGCGGCAAGGAGATCATCGCGGGCGCGTTGAGCCTGGGCGAGTGGCAGGAATTTTCGATGTACCTGATGTATCTCTTCATGCCGATCATGATGATGGGCATGATCATCACGCAGTTCGGTCAGGCTTCGGCGTCGGCGGACCGCATCTTTGAAATTCTCGACGCGAAGAACGACATCGCCGATAAACCCAATGCGCGCAAACTGCCAGCAGTGAACGGCGTTGTGAAATTCGAAGATGTCACCTTCCGTTATTTCGGCGGCGGCGAGCCTGTGCTTTCCAACGTCACGTTCGAAGCGAAGCCAGGCGAAACGATTGCCTTGCTCGGCGCGACGGGTTCGGGCAAGACCACCATCATCAATTTACTGCCGCGCTTCTACGACCCAAGCGAAGGCAGGATTACGATTGACGGCAACGACCTGCGCGATGTGACTCTCGAATCGCTTCGTTCGCAAATCGGCATCGTGCTTCAAGAAACCACGCTGTTCAGCGGAAGCATCCGCGACAACATCGCCTTCGGCAAACCCGACGCCACCCAACAAGAGATCGAAGCCGCCGCGAAAGCCGCGCAGGCGCATGACTTCATCCTGTCCTTCCCCGACGGTTACAACACGCATGTTGGCGAACGCGGCACGACTCTCTCTGGCGGACAAAAACAACGCGTCGCCATTGCCCGCGCTTTGCTCCTCAACCCGCGCATTCTCATCCTCGATGATTCGACTTCGAGCGTTGACCTCAACACCGAAGCCGCGATCCAATCCGCGCTGGATGTGTTGATGAAAGGTCGCACGTCCTTCGTCATCGCGCAGCGCATCAGCACCGTGATGAACGCGGATAAGATCATCGTTCTCGACAAAGGCAAGGTCGTCGCCATCGGCAAACACGCGGAACTGTTGGAAGACGATCCCATCTACGCGGAAATTTATAACTCTCAAATTTTGGCTCACGAACATGAACATGCAAATTAAATTCAAAAAATCTTTAAACACGAAGGACACACACTTGCCCTGGCGGGCAGTGCCAGGGAAGGACACAAAGTTTTTAAAGGTCTTCCTTCGTGACCTTCGTGTCCTTTGTGTTAAGAAAGAGGCTTTCCTATGATGCACGGACGCGCAGGCGAATTCCTTAAAGGCGAAACCATCAAACCGAAGAACGTCAGCGAAACACTGGCGCGGCTCGGAAAATATTTTGCGCGCTTTTGGTTCATGCTGATCTTGGCGGCGCTCTTCGTCGTCACCGCCACATGGACTCAAGTGACCAATCCCGAATTAATCGGACAGGCGACGGACTGTTTCCTCATCCCGAACGGAGCGAACCCCTTCGCTTCTTTCTCACCGACGGCTGATTCTGGATCCAAAGTAGAATCTTCCTGCTGGCTCGCCGCGGACGAGTCCACGCTGACGGGCAGGCGCGCCTTCTTGAACAAGGTCTATCACTACGGCGGATACGAACTCGCCGACCCCGCCTCCGCAACGGACGAACAACGTATCGCGGGTCTGACGCGCCTGATTGGTTTGATCATCATTCTCTTCGTCATGGGTTCCGTGCTGACGGGCATGACCTTCTTCACCATGTCGTGGACGGGTCAGCACGTGCTTCGGCAGATGCGCGTGGAGGTCTTCGAGCAATTGCACCGCCTCTCGCTCAGTTACTACGCCGAGCATGAAGCGGGCGACCTGATGAGCCGCATCACTAACGACACGACCGCCATCGAGCAAGCCTTCTCGTTTGCACTGGTCAACGTGTTGAGCGGAATCCTTTTGCTCGTTTGGGTTTCGTACAACATGATCACCGCGAACGTTCCCTTTGCCTTACTCTCGCTTGCGGTTGCGCCCATCATGTTCATTGCCACGTTCTATTTCTCCGAACAGGCGCGCAAGGCGTTTAGAAAATCCCGCGAAAAGATCGGCGATGTCAATGCCGAATTGCAAGAGTCTATTTCCGCGGTGCGCGAAGTGCAGGCTTTCAACCGCGCCGATGAAAACATCGAGCAGTTCAAGGAAGTCAATGCCGCGAATCGCGACGCCAACGTGCGCGCAGTCGCGTACACCTCCGCGCTCGCGCCGACTCTCGAAGCATTGTCCTACGTTTCGCTTGCCATTGTCACTGGCGTGGGCGGATGGTACTTGCTGAAAGGCGAGACCCTGCTTGGCACGACGGTCACGCTTGGTTTGGTAGTGACCTTCCTTGCTTACGTTCAACGCTTCAACCAGCCGATTCAGCAGATCGCCGTGCTGTGGACGAACATCCAAAATGCCATCGCGGGCGCGGAACGAATCTTTACCATCCTCGATGAAAAACCCGCCGTCACCGACAAAGCCGACGCGAAAGCGATGACCCAGATCAAAGGTCTCGTCGAGTTCGATAACGTCGCGCACGAATACGAAGACGGCGTGCCTGTGTTGAAAGGCGTTTCCTTTTCTGCAAACCCTGGACAAACCTTTGCCATCGTCGGTCCTACAGGCGCGGGCAAGACCACCATCATCAACCTGCTTCCACGCTTCTACGATGTGACTCAAGGCTCGGTCAAAATTGACGGCGTGGATGTGCGCGATGTCACTGCCGAATCGATTCGCAGGCAAATCGGCATCGTGCTTCAAGATACTTTCCTCTTTAGCGCCTCCGTCATGGAAAATGTCCGCTTTGGCAAGCCCGACGCGACCGACGAAGAAGTGATGGCGGCGATCAAACTCGCCAATGCGGATTCGTTCATTGAACGTCTCCCCGAAAAATATCAGACCGTCCTCGGCGAACGCGGCTCAGGCTTGAGTCAGGGTCAAAGACAATTGCTCTCGATCGCGCGCGCCGCGCTCGCAGATCCGCGCATCCTCATTTTGGATGAAGCAACCTCCAGCGTAGACACGCGAACCGAGCGTCTCATCCAAAAAGCCTTCGACAAATTACTGAGTGGACGCACCTCCTTCGTCATCGCGCATCGTCTCTCCACCATCCGCAATGCGGACACGATTCTCGTGCTGAAAGACGGTCAGATCATCGAGCGCGGCAAACACGACGAATTGCTCGATAAGCAAGGCTTCTACTACGAACTGTATATGAGCCAGTTCAAGAAGCAGGAAGAGATGGAAGCGGTGGTAGTGAAGTGAACAGTGATCAGTAAAAAGTGATCAATGAGACTTCCGAGTGTTTGTGCTCGGAAGTCTTTTTTTACCCATTCGACTATTATTCGATTAATGCTTGTCACCAAAGAACGCTGGGTTCCTTCTTTTTGTGGTTAAATTGGATTTCGGAGAACCGCCAATGCCCAACCCTGAATCCAATGCCATCGCTGAAAACGGAATCATCGCTTTATGAACGAGCGTGTCAGGGAATTGGACGGCGTGCGGGGGATTGCGATCATTGTGGTTGTGGCCTTTCATCTGCTCAAACGAGCGGATTATTTCACCGCCAACGAAACTTTGCATTTCATTACGCGCCTTTCTTCAGTGGGCTGGGTGGGCGTGGATATTTTCTTCGTGCTTTCGGGGTTTTTGATCACGTCCATTTTGCTGAGGACGAAGAACGAAAAGGATTATTTCAAAAATTTCTATGTCCGCCGCGCTTTGCGGATTTTCCCTTTGTATTTTGTTTTCATCGCGGTCATTCTCCTTTTGCTCCCAAAACTTGACCCCGACTTTACGCCCCAAATTCCCCGCGCGCTTCCTTTTCTATTGCTGTATCAACAAAACTGGTTGATGTTGTTCAGCAAAATCCCATTGACCACCTATCTGGCTGTGACATGGTCGCTCGCCATCGAGGAGCAGTTCTACCTGCTTTGGCCTACGGTTGTCTACTTCACGCGGAAGGAAACGCTGATCAGAATCAGCATTGGCATCATCGCCATTTCGATCCTTGCGCGGATTTTGGGATCCCTGCTCTGGCATGACATGTCCGAGGTTTCCACCTTTTTTTACTACAACACCTTCACGCGCTTCGAACAACTGGTTTTCGGCGGATTGCTCGCCACAGCATTTACCTATCCCGTTTGGGTGGAGCGGCTGCGACGAATCGCAGTCCCTGTTTTTATTTTTGCTTTCATTGGATTCCTGGCATTGTGTATTACCGCCTACCCCCACATGGTTCCGTTGGATCAAAATACATCGCTTGTCCTCGGCGGGTACACGCTGGCGGCGCTCTTTTCCGCGGCGCTGATCACCATCCTCATGACCCATCCTGAAACATCCATTTTTCGCAAAGTGTTCCAACTCAAGCCGCTCATATTTTTTGGAAAATACAGTTATTCGATCTATTTACTGCACGTGCCGCTTATCCTCATTCTGCTGGATGTCCTCTGGCGTACGCAATTGCGCGGCTGGACAATGTATCTGGCGTACACGGCACTGACCTACGGCATCACGGTCATCGGCGCACTGCTGACCTGGAACCTGCTCGAAAAGCACATGCTGAATTTGAAGAAGTATTTTGAGTATCAGTGAACATCCTCACCGAAATTTACCGCTCTGAAAATCTCAACATCCACGGAAAGGCCGATTACAGAACCGCCGTTCGCGGAGTAGCCCTGCATGGACGGGAATTGCTCATGGTTCATTCCACGGAGGTTGGCGATTACAAATTCCCCGGCGGCGGCGCGAATGGCGGCGAGACTCACGAACAGACCCTGCGCCGCGAAATCCGCGAGGAATGCGGGCTGACTCTCCTTCACTTCGGCGTGGAAGTGGGCGCGGTTGTGGAATATATCCGCCCGCTGTATCACGGTTTCGATGTGTTCATCATGACCTCGCACTATTATCTTTGCGAAGTGGATGAACACTTCGGCGCGCAAGCCCTCGATGAGTACGAAAAAGATTTAGGCTTCAAACCTGTGTGGATTGACATTGATGAAACAATACGAGCCAACAAATCATTGCTGGCTTGTAAAGATCAACCCGGCTGGCTGAAACGGGAAATTTTCGTTCTCGAATACCTCAGCCAAAACCTTCCTTGATCTTTTTCTCTCCCAAATTCGGGTTTTGAATTTGGGTCAGTATGTGGGAAATAAAAACGGCTCTCCATCGGAAAGCCGTTTTTGTTTATGCGGGAGTGATTTTATTTCCGTCCCTCTCGCGCCGACTCAATGATGCCATGATTTCATCCTTCATCATTCAGCCTTCATCCCTTCAACGGCGGCGCATCCTTGTCGTAGACAAACACCTGCACATCCATCCCATCGTTGTTCAACATGTCAATGGCGGGCTGAAAGGTCGCATCCTTGATCTTCTGCATGTCACCCGCAGGCGCATACACCGAAAGCCGCGCTTCTTCATCCGACATTTTGGCGGCTTTGATCTCCGCGCTGGCGCACGCGGCTTTGATGAGGTCGGTCATTTTTTTAATGGCATCGTCAATGGACATAAGCGGCTCCCTTTCTGAGTGTTGAAAAAATTATATACCATCTTTCGGCGGTTATCCGCTTTTCAATTTTGCAACGGTCACGCCCTCGCCGCCTTCCTTGTCGCCGCCCTCCTCGAACGACCTGACGTACTCATGCCCGCGCAGGGCCTCGCGCACCGCCTGCCTCAAACGGCCCGTACCCTTTCCATGGATGATTCGCACGAACGGCAAACCTGAAAGAAACGCCTGCTCCAAATAGCGCTCCATCTTATCCAGCGCATCCTCCGCCATCAACCCGCGCAAATCCACCTCCATGCCCGGAGAAGATGATGGACGATGAACAACGGACGATGACTGGTGAATTTTTTCGGTCTGTGGTTCATCGTCTGCGGTCTGTCGTCGCATCAAATCAGACAACCTCGCCCGCACGCGCAACGTGCCGATTTGAACCTCCGCATCCGACTCACCCAAAGCTGTTACAACACCCTCGGCATTCAACGTGCTGACAGTGACTCGTTCTCCCAACTTTAGAGATTGGTGATTGGAGATTAGAGACTGGTCGGATTTTCTTTCAACAGGTTGTGTGGCTCTTTCTTCGATTACCTCAATTTTTTCTTCAATCGCCTTAATAGCAGTCAGCGGCTGTTGCGCTTTTTTCAACTGCGCCTTCAACGAATCGATATTCTTCTTCAACACTGCCACTTCCAACTCACCCTCAGCACGGGCTTTGGCAATGGTCTCGCGGCGTTCGTCTTCGATCTTGTCGAGTCGCTTTTGCAATTCCGCGTTTTGCGTTTCGAGTTTTGCGCGTTGTTTCTCCAGCTTCTCCCGTTCGCGCGAGGTGCGGTTGCGCTCCTTGCGGATGTCATCCAGCAGTTTATCGGCGCGCAAATCCAGCGGGTTGATCTCCGCCTTTGCAGACTCGATGATGGATTGGGGAAGTCCCAGCTTTTGCGCGATCAACAGGGCGTTGGATCTGCCCGGGAGTCCCAGAGTCAGTTTGAAGGTCGGGCGAAGCGTTTTGATGTCGAATTCCAAAGAGGCGTTGACCACTCCCTCCGTCGAATGCGCGAAGGTTTTCAGTTCGGGATAATGAGTCGCAACCAAAGTCGTCGCGCCCGTCTCCAGCAAGTGACTGAGGATTGCGCGCGCGATGGCCGCGCCTTCCTGCGGGTCGGTGCCGGAACCGAGTTCATCGAAGATGACCAGCGAGCGGTTGTCAATTTTTTTCAGGATGCGGATGATGTTCGTGATGTGTCCGCTGAAGGTGGAAAGCGACTGCTCGATGGATTGCTCATCGCCGATGTCTGCATAGACCGAATGGAAGCACGGCAGTTCCGAGCCGCTTTGGGCGGGGATGTGCAAACCGCTTTGCGCCATCAAGGCCAGCAGGCCGACCGTTTTCAACGAAACCGTTTTCCCGCCCGTGTTTGGCCCGGTGATGACAACCGCGCGAGTGCCGGGCGCAGGGTCAACGTCAATGGGAACGACGGTGTTCGGATCGAGCAAAGGATGACGGGCGTGAATCAATTCAATTTTCGATTTACGATTTACGATTGACGATTGCCCGGACTGTTTACTGCTCACTGATAACTGTTCACTGATTACTGGTTCACTGGCTCTCAACTCATCCGCATACTTCGCCTTTGCAAATGCCAGATCGAGCGCCGCGAGATTTTCCACGCCGTATTTCAATTCCGCCGCATGTGCGCCGACCAGGCTCGAAACCTCGGCAAGGATTCTGCGTTCTTCATCTCTCTCTGCCAGTTGCAGTTCGCGGATTTCGTTGTTGGCTTCCACCACCGGCAACGGCTCGATGAAAAGCGTCGCACCACTGGAC
>JBBIUO010000003.1:6386-6839 GCA_037440205.1 Chloroflexota bacterium | reverse complement strand
GATGATGGACTTGATCTTCCCTTTGAATTCGGCGCGAAGGGGAATCACGTACCGCCCGTCGCGCTGTGTGACGATGGGTTCCTGCAACATGGCAACGGTTTTTGAATCGGTTACGTATTTTTGCAGGCGGCTCATCAACCGATCGTGCGCCACACGCAGATTGCGGCGAATCTCCGCAAGTTTGGGCGAAGCAGAATCCAAGACCTCGCCGCGATCCGAGAGGATGCGGGTAATAGCGTCCACGAGGCCGTGCGTGTCGGGAAGTCCCTGCGCGATCAGCGTCAGGCGCGGGTATTCGTTTGCTTTCTTTTCGAAGGCTTTTTTCAATTCGCGGCACGAAATCAACGTGGATTTGACATCGAGCAGGGCATGCGGGTCAAGGACGCCGCTTCGCGCGGCAAGGTCAGCCTGTGGGCGAATGTCATGCGCGGCGCCCACGCCCATGCTGTTGAT
>JBBIUO010000003.1:0-6324 GCA_037440205.1 Chloroflexota bacterium | reverse complement strand
CGCGCGCCAGTTCCATCGAAGCAGAAAAATCGCAGTAACCTGCCAGCCGTTCGAGGATTTTTGGATATTCGAGAACGTTGAGTGTCTTGCTGTCCATGTTGGGGATTATAAACGAGATGAAGTTTTCATTCGCCAGCGGCAAACAAAAACTCCGAGTTGTAAAAGGCCCGGAGTTTTGGTTTTATTTCAATTTTTCCCATTCGTGGCGTGAAATATTCGCTTCACGCAAGATTTCTGCAAGCAGGGCCTTGCCGATTTCCCCGCTGTGTGGGTTGGGGATGGTCAATCTCAAACGATCCGATTCCCGCACCATAAACTCGTGTTTACCGCCAGAAAATGGACCTGAAAAACCGAGTTCCTTCAAGAAACGAATCAAGTCTTTTCTGCGGATGGGGCCAAAATGCGGCATCAGGCCGTCTCCGCCGCAATTAAACGAATGCCGTTGGCTTCGGGCAGATCATGTCCAAGCCGCAATCCCAAAACAAGCCACTCTTCGAGAACTTCCTGCAATTCCTCCCGGCAATCTTCGAGATTCCCTGCATTGGCGAGCACGCCGCGAAACCCGGGAATATCCCCGTAATACGTGCCGTCTTCCAATATTTTATATCGGGCGAGTTTCATCGCTTCATGGACATATTTAGTAAACATGTTTACTCCAGATCGGATGTTTGTATGACACGAAAGTTGTGAAGCGATTATACCTTCAAACCCCAATGGTCTACCCGGCAACCAGCGTCTTGGCGGCGATACAATCTGGTTTACAATGACACGTATGTCAGAAGAAAAGCCATCGTTTTTTATGCGGGTCGTCCTGGCAATGGAAACCGTCCTCATGACGCGATTGGTTCCCAAGGACAACCCCGGAATCCTTTTCAAGCGGCTATTCAAAGTTCCGATCCTCTTTTATAAGGCGGGTCTGCCCTACTTTGGGAGTTTTATCCTTTTGCTCACCACAACGGGGCGCAAAACCGGAAAGCCGCGTTACACCCCGCTCGAATATCACCCCGAGGATGGCAGTGGGTATTTCATCATCATGGCGGGCTGGGGCGGGAAAACCGATTGGGCGCTGAATATCGCGGCGAATCCGCGAGTCCATGTGCAGGCGGGATGGAAGCATTTCGATGCGTACGCGGAAAAACTGACCGAAGAAGAAACTGCGGCATGGCTTTTCAAAGCGACACAGGTCAACCCATCTTCGCTTAAAATCTGGTCGCGTTGGGCGGGCGAACCGTTGAATGGTTCGCTGGAGAGCATGAGGAAAGCCGCACAATATTTTCCGTCGTTTCGTTTAAAACCAATACAGGAGAATCTTCATGAGACTGAAGGATAAAGTTGCGATCATCACCGGCGCGACGAGCGGAATTGGAAAAGCCACCGCGCTTCGCTTCGCGGACGAGGGGGCTGGTCTGGTCATAACCGGCAGACGCTCCGGGTTGGGAAAAACCGTCGAAGCAGAATGCAGGCTGAAAGGAGTCCGATGCGTGTTCGTCGAAGCGGATCACACAAAGGAAGAAGACTGTCAAAGAGTTGTGGATGCCGCTCTTGAGGAATTCCATCGCATTGATATTTTGTTCAACAACGCAGGCATCGTGCCAAAAGGGACGGCGGAAGCAACCACGGAAGAAACCTGGCAAAGGACGGTGGATATCAACATTACGGCTGTGTGGCGGATGAGCAGGCTGGTCATTCCGCACATGCGAAAGCAGGGCGGGGGCGCGATTGTCAACAACGGCTCGGATTGGTCGGTGGTGGCGGGGAAAGGCGTGGTGGCGTACACGATGAGCAAGGGCGCGGTGGCGATGATGACGAAGGCAATGGCGCTCGATCATGCGCGTGAGGGAATTCGCGTGAACGCCGTCTGCCCCGGCGATACGTTCGTGGATCGCTGGCTGGAGACGGGCTACTTTGAAGACTCCGACCCGGTGACACTGGAGGATGCGATCCAGGAGGCAAGTTCCTACATCCCAATGGGGCGGTTTGGGAAACCCGGGGAGATCGCCAATGCGGTTTTGTTCCTCGCTTCAGATGAGGCTTCTTTTGTGACAGGCCATTTGCTTTTGGTGGATGGCGGCAATACGGCACAGTGATCATGATTTAATTCACAAAAATAGGCCAAATGGATGTTTTGCGTACAACTCTGACAGTTGATTTTGATTTTCATCCTGCATATAATGAAATTGCTTCACCCAATTCTGAGGAAAGGAGGTAGTACCACATGTTGTTCTCACCCAAAGAGAAGGGGCAAGGCCTGGTTGAGTACGCGCTGATTCTTGTTTTGGTCGCCATCGTTGTTATCGCCGCGCTTATGATACTGGGACCATTGATCGGCAATGTGTTCAGCAAGGTCAACAGCAGTTTGTCCGGTGTGTAGTTGGACGACTGTGAAGCATATTTTGGGCGGACGGTCGCTTGCGACCGTCCGCCCGCTTTTTTTAGGGAGAGGGCAGGCTGGTTAACCGATTTGTTAACTGACCCGGCGTGTTTTTTCATTATAATGACGATGCCGTGTTTGAATTTATCGGAAAGGAGGTGAAAATCCCATGTTGTTCTCCCCCAAGGAAAAGGGGCAGGGCCTGGTTGAGTACGCGCTAATCCTTGTTTTGGTTGCCATCGTTGTTATCGCCGCGCTGATGATCTTGGGCCCCATCATTGGTAACGTGTTCAGCAAGGTCAACAGCAGTTT
Source organism: Chloroflexota bacterium (assembly GCA_037440205.1). Lineage (GTDB taxonomy): Bacteria > Chloroflexota > Anaerolineae > Anaerolineales > Villigracilaceae > Villigracilis. Next base: position 3,641 of record JBBIUO010000003.1, on the reverse strand, counting down.
ATCGCGTGTGTAGTTGACGAACAGGAAATATGCAAGTTCAAGTATGGGCGGCTTGTTTTTACAACAGGCCGCCCATATTGCTGTGAGTGAGGAGAACCATGATCGTTGTTTCGGATTTAATGGGCACGTTGACCACCGGCTCGCCGTTTCTGGGGCTGGTGGATTGGGTAAAGCACAACCAGAGCAAAGTCCGCGCGAACCTGTACATGGCGGCGATCATGCCCTCGTATGTGCTTGCGAAAAATGGATGGATTGACTGGCAGGCCTGGGGGCAGAAATTAATGGTGGACAGCCTGGCCTACATCGAGGATGCGAATCCCGAAAAACTGGCTCAGGTTTCCGAATGGGTCGTGGAACATGATTTCTGGAAGAAGCGCCGTGAAGACGTGATCGAACGGCTGGTCAGTCACCGCGAAAAGGGGGCGCAGGTTTATATTGCGAGCAGTGTGGTGGAGCCGTTCATCGAACCGTTCGCAAAGCGGATCGGGGCGCAGGTCAGCGGCACGCCGGTGGAGATAAACAATGGGCGTGTTCAAGTGACGGGCGAACTCGTTGCGAACGAAAAGAAAGTGGAGCAAATTCTGAGCCGCCTCGGCGTTGACCGCGTGGATTACGCCTACGGCGATACCCTGCTGGATATTCCCCTGCTCGAACATGCCGATCATCCGGTGGCGGTATACCCTGAAGCGAAGTTCAAGGCTTATGCGTTAAGCAAAGGCTGGGAGATTGTTGGCGATACGCCGAAAATCGGGTAAACAAGTGGATCAGGAAACAGGTAGACAGGTAGACAGGTACACAATCTGTAGAGACTGTGTACCTGTTTACTTGTTTCCTTGTGTACGTTTTTACCTGTGTACATTTTTACTGTCTATCTCACCCCGTATTCCTCAACCCCGAAGCAATGCCGTTGATGGTGATCGCCATCACTTCGCGCAGGGATGCGGCCTCATCGCCATCCTGGTTTGGGAGGGAGCGCAATCGGCGCAGGGTTTCCACTTGAATGTAGTTGAGCGGGTCAACGTAGGGGTTGCGCAACTGCACGGCCTGGCGGGTGGCGGGTTCATGCTCCAGCAGAGTCGAATGCCCACTGATGTAAAGAACAGCCTCCCGCGTGCGTCCGTATTCGTCCCGGATCGAAGAGAAAATTTCATTCGCCAGTTTTTTGTCCGGGACCAAATCCACATACAGGGCGGAGATGTCCATATCCGCTTTGAGCAGGGACATTTCGGTATTCGCAAGCAGCGTTTTAAAGAACGGCCAGCCCGCATACATTTCCTGCAACAACGATTTATCGGGAATGACCGCAAGACCGGAGCCGAGGCTGTACCAACCCGGTAAATTGAAGCGGCTTTGCATCCACGAAAAAACCCAGGGGATGGCGCGAATTTGATTAACCGCGCCGCTTTGTGAACGCGAAGACGGGCGCGAACCGAACTGCAAGTGTTTGATCTGATCCAGCGGCGTGGCCGATTGCCAGAATTCGATGAAGCCCGGCGTTTCGTACACCAGCGCGCGGTAGGCCCGTTGCGCCGCCGCCGACATTTGCGTCATGGCGTCGCGCCACCTTTTTGGAACAGGTTGAGTCGGAAGCGGGGCAGAGGCAAGGATGACGGCGCTTGCGATTTGTTCAAGATGACGATGCGCGAGACCGGGATTGGAATAGCGAAGGGCGATGATCTCCCCCTGCTCGGTCAAACGAAACCGACCATTGATACTGCCGGCCGGCTGGGCACGGATCGCGCTGTTGGCGGGTCCGCCGCCTCGTGCAATCGTTCCGCCGCGCCCGTGAAAGATCGTCAGTTTGATGTTGTGCTTTTTCGCAACGCGGGTGATCTCCTCCTGCGCTTCGTACAAAGCCCAGTTCGCCATCAGGTAGCCGCCGTCCTTGTTGCTGTCGGAATAGCCGATCATCACCATTTGTTCATCGTTTCGCGCGGCGAGATGTTCGCGGTAAACTTCCGAGGCGAAGAGCGATTCAAGGATGCGAGGAGCATCTTTCAGGTCGGGGATGGATTCGAAAAGCGGCGTAATCCCCGGAATGACGGCGCATCCGCTCCACTTCGCAAGCAGAAGCACGGTCAGCACATCCGCCGCCGCATGAGTCATGGAGATGATGATGGGGCCGAGAAGTTCGTTCCCGTACACTTCGTTTGTGCGCCCGATGAGTTGGAACAGCGACCAGGTTTCGGCGGTTTCGGAGGTGACGCCGGGGTGATGGGAAAGCAGGGGCGCGGGTTCCTTCAACCAGCGCAGGAGCAATTCGGTTCTTGAATCTGCGGGCAGGTTTTCGAAATCGGGTTCGATGTTCAACGCGCGCAAGACTTCGCCGAGGGCGGCGTTCAAGCGGCTTGAATCCTCGCGGATATCCAGTTTTGCGGCGTGCAGGCCGAAGATCTTCAACTTGCGAAGGACATCCTGCAAATCATCATGGGCAAGTTTGGGCGGCATGGCAGAGGCGATGATCTCCAAAGGTTGAATGAGTTTATTCAACTCCAGGCGGGCGCGGTGCGGATATCGTTGCAGGAGATGCGCCTTCATGTCCTCGCGCGAGGCTTCCGCCAGGTCAGACGCGAGCAGGGAGGGCACGAGACGGTACGGCTCGGTCACATATCTCTGCTCGATGTATGCGATGTGAGGCGGAAACGGCCTGCGCTTTTCGATCCAATCCATCAATGACTGCGGCGGCGGAACGCGGTTGGAACTCACGCTCAGATGGCGCGCCAGTTCCTGAAAACTCTTGCGGTGATTTTCCACGGCCAGGCCTCGATGCAGGCGCAGGGTTTCGGCGGTCACTTCCGAAGTGACGTTGGGATTGCCGTCGCGGTCGCCGCCGATCCACGAGGCGAGTTTGAACCAGTCGTCAGGCGCGTGAAGACCGGGGTAATGTCGTTCGAGCGCTTTCTCAAAGTCATCGTAAATGGAAGGCAGGGCATTCCAGAAGAAAGAGTCCACAAAATACAATCCCGTTTTCACTTCATCCGGCACGGATAATTTTGCGGCGCGAATGCGGTCGGTGAGCCACAGGGATGAAATCTCGTTTCGCAGGGATTGAGTGACGGATTCCTGTTCGCGCAGGGACAGCGAGCCGGCGCTGACCTGTTGGATGAGTTTCGTGATTCGATCCATTTTGGAAAGCACCGTGCGGCGGCGCGCTTCGGTGGGATGGGCGGTCAGCACCAGTTCGATGGATAGATTTTTGAGCAGGTCTTCCATTTGTCTGCGGGTGATGCCGCGTTGTTTGAGTGTGGCAATCGCCTCGCCAATGGATTCCGGGATGGGCTCGGGGTATTTCTCGTCCTCGTGGCGGCGCAAGGCCTGCACGCGCTGATTCTCCTCCGCGCGATTGACCAGGTCAAAGTATGCGGCGAACGATGCGGCGACCGCCCGCGCCTCCCCTGTTTTCAATGAAGCGACTTCCTGTTGCAGGTTTATCGCAGAGGAAATGTCGCCGCCGCGCCGCGCCTTCGCCAGCGCGCGGATGCGTTCCTCGATCTCGAAGATCAATGGCGATTCGAGTTCCGAAATGACCTGTCCAAGCAGGCCGCCGAGGAGATGGATGATTTGCGAGATGTCCATGGTTTTTCGTAGTATCAGTAGATCACGAAAACCTCGCGTAGTTTGCGCTCTCTGGCGCAAATTAG
>JBBIUO010000002.1:24821-27307 GCA_037440205.1 Chloroflexota bacterium | reverse complement strand
GTCTCCAATTCCGCGCGGATGGCATCCGCCTTCAAGCCGAGATTGATTCCCTGCGTGATCCAGCGGATGTTGCCGATCTCATTGATCTTCAATGCCACATAACCAAGGATAACTCCAATGCCCAGCGCATCCTTTTTGATCTGCCCGGCCATCCATTCCAACCGATAATGTTTGAGCTTCCTTTCGATGTCGCTCAAGCGATTCGAGCGCGTGTAGGCTTCCAGCCCGGCGCGCAACGCAGATTCAAAGTACGTTTCCGACAGGGCGTCAACAGCCGAGGCGGGTGAATCCTGCCTGCAAGCGGATTCGAGCAATTCGCAGGGGATGTGCCCCAACCCGATGAACAGATGCCCGATTTCGTCTGTGCCGATCTTATCGCGGAGCGAATCGCGTTCGTGCGGCGACTGGGCAAAACGCAGGACGGTCAGTACATTTGCCAGATCCGCGTCGAGCATGAGCGCTTGCGATAATGCATCTGTCATGCCTGTTTCGCTTCGCAGGGTTTGGCGGGCTTCTGCGTAATGCCACTTGTCGAGGGCGAGTTCCATTTCAAAGGTCTCGGCTCCGGGAATTTCCGCGCGCACGTTGAGCAGGGGCGAGGCAAATGGAAGCCCCATGCTTGCCAGCAGATCAATTGCTTCGCGCGGATTGTTCAACTGGGATAATTCGCGCAGAGTGTTCATGTCCAATTCGCCAATCGGCAACAGGACAGTGATGATGTCACCGGCAGGCACGTTCTTCGAGAGTCCGCGCAGGATCGCCTTGAGGTTGTGGATGTCGTACGTCCGAAAGACGATGGCGACCATCTTCCCGGCATCTTCCTTGTAAAAGCCCCTGATCTTTCCGATGGTGTTGACGAGGTCATGTCTCAGGGCCGCATCAACACATTGCATACCGGTATCATGCGTCAGGGCGGCTTCGACCGATTTTCGGTAGACGGTTTTGGTCAAGGTCGCGATCAATCCATCCAGGCCGTCCATCTCCGCCAGGGCATCCAATTCGCGCCGGGAGAGCAATCTGGATTTCATCACGTGCAAACGTGCATTGCCATAATCGTAATCAGGCATGGTGTGGTTCCTCAGACCCTAAAGGTCTCCAAAAGACCTTTAGGGTCTGTTTCGGGTTGTTCTTCCTCGAACAGGGCGGATAAAACATGATGCAGGAACGGGGTTGCGTGTTCCAGCCGCGCTTCAAGGGTGTTGATGACCATCACGCGGCCATCCCTGCTTCTTGCATTCAGGCCGCCCCAGCAATTCAATTCATAACTGACAGATATGCTCAACTCCAAATCTTTCAGTATCTCGCGCAACAGGTTCCTGTCGCGCGGATCGGCAAGGAGTTGGATGTTGTCATCGCCATTTGCCGATGTAAATTGCGCCAGCGCCTCCTTCGTCAGCGAGCGCAGAACGACAGGGTAGGCAGGGTCGGAGCGAAAAGAAGTAAGACGCTCACGCGCATGGGCGATGGCAGTATCCACCAACCGTTCGCGGACACTGCCAACGATATGCAGGGCATCCAACCTCGCCCGATGAAGGATGCGCGCGCGTTCAGCGATGGCGGGCGCGCTTGCATCGGCGCAGGCATCTTCTTCGATCTGGTGCGCTTCCATTTGCGCCTGCGCCAGAATCGCGTTCACCTGGGTTTGCGCGTTCTTCCCGATCTCCCGGATCTGCGAATCACCCGATGCGCGAATCCTTTCAAGAATGATTTGCAGACTCATCTCAACCGCCAAGCAGCAGCAACATGGCCGCCACCGCAAAGCCCAGGATGACCATCGTTTCGGGAATGGCGATGAGCAGGATCATTGTTCCAAGAGCCTCGGGCTTCTCGGCGATCACACCCGCTCCCGCCGCCCCGATCCGGCCCTGGGCCAGGCCTGTGCCAACGGCGGCCAGACCAATTGCCAGTCCCGCCCCGATCGCGGTTAATCCGGTTCCAATCGCAGTCAGGTCAAGTTCCATTTCTGCCTCCTTTCGTTATGTCACTCTGAGGGAGCGTTCGTTGCGACCGACACTTGCGCCGCGCGCAGTGCGGTGAGAGTCTCTTTTGACCGGCGAGAGATGTTTCGCTTCGCTCAACATGACATGTCGTAGGAATTACATTCGACTCCGAAACGGTTCATACGCCCTGCCTCCGCCTTCGTAAAACTTGCGGAAGAACTCCACGTAGTGCAAACGCAAACTATGGATCGTGGGGCTGAACATTCCGAGGACAAGATTGAGGGCATGGATCAAAATGGCGATCAAGGAGCCGACGACGACGTTCCCCACGATGCCGGCCACCTCGTTTGCCACTTTCGCCAGATACACAGACGCCAGCCCAATGGCTGCAATACGCAAATAAGAGAGAACATTGCCAACCAGGGTAATGAATTCGATGGGGCCCATGACGATTCCCAAATACCCAAGCGATGCGCTCAACAATACGATGCCGACGATCACAAGGGCAATGGACACGCTCATGAATCCCTGCGGCAGGAAATCCGT
>JBBIUO010000002.1:18586-24788 GCA_037440205.1 Chloroflexota bacterium | reverse complement strand
AAACCGAGGAGCATTCCGCCCCGTTCGAGCAGGTGGGTGCGGCTTCTGTCTTTGATGGCTTCCCGCACGCCGAGGATCAAGCCCAGGGTCACGTGAACTGCGCCAACCGCCACCGTCATGACCAGGAGGCCCAACACATGCTCCGGGCTGGTGCGGTCGAACCATAATGCGCGCATTCCAACGTATTCGCCCAATGTGCCGAATGCCTCCCCATACAGGAATCCAAACAGAATGGCCCAGCCCGATCCCATGACCAGGACGAGAAGAATGTCGTGAGGCACTCCTTCCTTGAAGCGGCGCAACGCCCACAGGCTGAGACCGAGGACGAGGATTCCATACCCCACATCGCCGAGGATCATGCCAAAAAAGATGGGCAGGAAGAACGCCATCAATCGTGTGGGGTCAATATGACCGTAGCGCGGCAGGGCAAGCAATTTGACGAGACTCTCGAAAGGCTTTGCCGGCCCCGGGTTTTGCAAAACGACCGGCGCCCGTTTTTTCAATTCGGGAGTCATTTTCAATTTCTGGACGAATACGGCATTGCCGACATTTTCACGAAGCGTCGTTTCAACGTTTCCGAACTCTTTCGCAGGCACCCAACCCGCCAGCACAAAGGTCAGGTCTGTTTCACCGAACTTCGGTAATACATGCCAGGCCTCGATCTCATCCTGCAAGGCGGCGCGCCAGGCCGATAATTTCGCGCTCCATTCTGTTGAAAGTTCGCCCAATTCACGATTGATCTCTTTGACCTGTTCAGGGATGGAGGCCATGCGGCGATACAAAGCCGTCAGAATAATGTCGGGGGAACCCTCTCCCAATTCGGCAGGCAGGCGTAAGCGGGAAATATCCTCACGCCCCAGCAGGGCTTCGATTTCATTGATGTACTTCTCAGGGAAGACGATCAACATGGCTCGCGTGGAGGCATCCACATCGCTCGCCACCACCTCGGCGCGTCCCTGGGTGAGATCGAACACACGCCTGCCGACCGCGTCCAGAATTTCCATGTGTTCCCGGTTGACCAGAATGCCGACCGATCGGGTGCCCGGTTCCCGCACGGAGGCTGGAATGATCGGCAGCAACTTGCGCAGTGTGGCCTCATAACGCGGAAGGGACGCCAGTTCGGATTCGAGTCGTTCGCGCTGGGAGGTGAGCGCTTTGACTTTGGGCATGACCTCCTCCACACCCGCGCGAGCCTCAAGCGGATAATTCTCCGAGGGGGAAATGGCAGATGCCTGCCTTGCGCCGCCCAAGGCTTCCAGGATTCCACCAATGCGCGCGACGAGCAAACTGAGTTCCTCCTGACGGCGCAGGGTATCCCGATCCAGTGAAAGCGGACGCGCTGAAACTTCGGGGAGGTCGGATAATTCCTCGATGTGCATGCACCCCGCGCGCCGCAGGGCATGGACGACCGGTTGCAAATCGGTTTTCAGTCCAACAATCTCGATGGGAATCATCTCAAGGTTCATCGAACGACCCGCCTCCTTTCACACCCAAAATAATGTTTGCCGCCTCCTGGATTGCCGCCTCCATGCACACCTGACCTTTTCGCTGCAGACTGGACGCCTGATTATGGGCATATTCGACGAGGGAGCGCGCTTCCTCTTCCGCCTTGAAGATGATCTCCTTGTAACGAATCTGTCCGCCCCGGGTCCCGGTTTCGTGCGCCTGTCTTTTCAGGAGAGCCGCCTGGGAGCGCGCTTCAGTGATGGCGCATTCAGACGCTTCGTGCGCGGCAATGATCCTCCTCGTAATTTCGGCTTCAGCCTGCCGGATCTGATCCAGCGGTGATAATCCATCTACGGATGTCAGTTCTTCCATAAAGTGTTTCCTCGTGACAATGATATTCAATAGATCACGAAAGCGTAGTAACGACTTGAGTCGTTCTGGCAAAAGCGACTGCACCTGTCCTGACGGACGGTGTCAGGAAAGTCGCTGCTACGGGCAATTCATAAAACGCCGCCGGTTTCCTGCGCAAGCAATGCCGCGCCTGCCCCGGCGCCTCCGCCTCCGATCACAAGCACGTCGCAGGTCGCATCCGCTTCCTGCCGCAGGATCTCTTCCGGTTTGAATCCGCTCTGCTCAAGGGTGGACGATGCCTCCAGCGCGCCGACCAGCTCAAGGGGAGCGCGATCGCCCCTGTTCGGGCCCACGCGAATCTCCTGGAAGGCGTCGGCAATGTAATCGGGATGAAATGTACGAAGAATGCGATCCCGCTCCTGTGGATTAAGTTTCGGGAACGTCTGGTGCAATCGCTCCGGGCGGGAGGCTTCCACTTTCAACAAAGATTCTCGCATTTCAGCAGGATAAGACATGTCGTCTCCTTTATATCTTGCTTAAACTTTCCACGGCAATTGCCTGGCTGGGTCTCCCGGCGTGTACTTCAATTCATGCTGAATGCGGTGACTTAAAGTGACAACGAGGGGAGTGAGCGCCACGCTATGTTCGCAAGCCTCCTGGCACATGCCGCAACCGGAACAGGAGGCCAGCCAGCGGCTCACACTCACAAGTTCGGATAAAAGCGGATGCGTACCCTGATGAGCCTCGCCCACGCCCAGCATTCCGCCGAGTTCGCCATCGTACAACGGACAGGCATCCAAACAATCGGCGCATAACGTGCAACGGGCAAGCACAGCCCAGGCTGAATTCAACATATCTTCCGTTTGCCAGGTTTGCGCCTTGATCAGTTCGGAACGTTTTTGCGCCCGTTTCTCCGCAAGTTTTCCAACCATCACTGCCCGGCAAACCACTTGTTTTTCGGCAGTCATCCCATCGGTGACATCCTGCAACTTGAGGCTGGCATCGGTATCTTCATTGCGGGCGATCACGAGCAGGCTTCCCTGCGGCGCAACGCCAATCGCTCCGATGGTAATATCCGCCCCGGCCGGGGCGGGCGAGTCACACAGTTGACAGGCCGTGCGAACCTGATACGGGATGTAACTGTTTTGCCTGCCATACGCCAGTTCGATGCGAATCATTTCCGCATCATCCCGATGACTGGCAACATGCCGGGTGTATTCGGCAAGCGGGAACGTGCCGGGGCAATCCACGCTGATGGTCACCAGGCTTTCCCCTTTCCTGGCCGGTGATTCCCGCCGCAGGTGAATCTGATTCCGTTTTTGAAGTTCAACCAGCGCACGCAATTCACACGGACGCAGGATGACGGCGAGATGGCTTCGCGGATGATCGCGGATGAATCCCTCCACCAGCGAAGCGCTGTTATTGAGCATGACCGGCAGGAAAGGATTGACGCGCGATAGATCGGAAGGATTTGAAATCAACTGGGTCGAAACACCCGCGTGGTCGGGCAATTCCACCGGCGCAAGCAGGGCATCCAGTTCGATCCTCCTCCACCATGCCGCCAGGAAGTGCTGGAATGTTTTAACCAGGTCCCCATCGCGGATCAGTAAAATACGATTGACATTCATTAGGTCATCCTTCCCTGCCCGTCATTTCAGGCGGCATCAAAGCATCAAAAGAAGATTCACCTACACAGTACGCTGGACTCCGGGTGGAAACATCCGCCGCCCGCCTTAAAACCGCCCGTTAAATGCCCTATCTCAGGTGAAAAATCAACCTACGAATGGGGAAAAAGGCGCAATATGTGACAAATCTTCGGTGTAGCCCCGAAAAAAGCAACTTGTTTGCGTTTCCGGCCTATGCTATGATATTTTCGATGGAAGTATTATCAGTACTTCACGAAAGCGCGTAATTGGCGTTCTCTAACGCCTAATTTGCGCCAGAGAGCGCAAACTACGCGAGGTTTTCGTGATCTACTGATTATCCGGCCTGTCTGAACGGTATCGGAAATTCATGCTCCGAATTTCGATCTTCAACCGCGTACTGATCGGAAATTCGTTCATTATTATTTTTGGCGCGATTGCAGGCACGGTTTTCACCCGTCAACTGACCTTGTTTGGGAATATCTGGCTGATTCTGTTGTTTTCCTTCTCGGGCATTCTGATAACCCTGGTCGTCAATTATTGGATCATCCGAACCGCGCTTCATCCCCTGAATGAGCTTGGTCATGCGCTTGAACAGGTCGGCGAAGGAAAAATCAACATACCGGATTCGTTGAAAAAATACGAAGACCCCGATATTCGTCAACTGATTACAACGCTCGATTCAATGCTTGTGCGTCTGGCAAACCGCACCAGCCAATTGCAGGCGATTTCGGAACGGGCGATCAATGCACAGGAGGCGGAGCGGGTTCGGATTGCGCGCGGATTGCATGACGATACCGCCCAGTCCATATCCATGTTGATCATTCATCTTGAACGGCTGGAAAACCTGATTTCAGGAGATACCCCGGAACTTTCGAAGCATGTCGCCCAAGCGCATAAACTGGCAACCCATCTTCTGGAGGATCTTCGAAAGATCATCTGGAATCTCCGTCCGTCCATTTTGGATGATCTTGGATTGATCCCGGCTATTCGCTGGTTCGCGCGTACCAACCTCGAAGAAGCGGGAGTGAAGGTTGAGTTTGGGAAGGGCAATGAAGTCATGCGATTACCGTCTCATTTGGAAACCATGCTGTTTCGCGTCGTACAAGAGGCGGTGAGTAACGTTCTTCGTCACGCTAACGCGAAGACGGTGTCCATTTGTCTCTGGTCTGAAGAGGGACAGATCTGCCTCGAAGTGAAAGATGACGGACGCGGGTTTGATGTGGAACGTGCCAGTGGGGCGGCTGTATCGAAAAAACAACTTGGTCTGCTCGGGATAAAGGAACGTGTGTCACTGGTGGGCGGAAGAGTGGAGGTGGAATCCATACCGGGGGTCGGCACATGCGTGCGTGTGTATGTTCCCTTATCAAGCGAAGAATTGACAGAGATCGCGGGGACCGAAAAAATGGATTTGCAGGAAAGCGACATGTTGACATGACACCCAAAATCCGCATCCTGGTTGCCGACGATCATACCCTGCTTCGAAATGGAATTCGGGCATTGCTCGAAGATGAGCAGGATATTGTCATTGTGGGAGAAGCGGAAGATGGCCGCGAAGCGGTCAGATTGGCAGGTCACTTAAAACCCAATGTGGTTCTCATGGATATAGCCATGCCCATGCTCAACGGTCTGGAAGCGACCCGCCAGATCAAGCGTGAGCATCCAGAGATCAATGTGCTGGTACTGACGATGTACGACCATGAGGAATACTTCCGTCAGATGCTGGAAGTGGGCGCATCCGGATATATCATCAAACGGGCGGCGGCTAATGAATTGGTGGCTGCGATTCGCGCTGTCTATAACGGTGAAGCGGTTCTCTCCCCTGCGATTACGCGCCTCCTGCTGGAGGATTATCTCAGCCAGGATTCCCTGGTCAAGGAGGATGATGGTCCCAACGCGCTCTCCTCGCGAGAGAGTGAAGTGTTACAACTCATCGCAGAGGGCAAGACCAGCAGGGAAATTGCCGAAATCTTGAATCTGTCTGTAAAGACAGTCCAGTCTCATCGCACCAACCTGATGCAAAAACTGGGCTTACACGACCGGGGCGATCTCATCAAATATGCAATCCAAAAGAAGATCATTGAACTTTAATTCGGCGAATCGAACGCTAAAAGGATATGGGGTAATAACTCAAGTTGTCAGGGCCGGTGTTTACGTTTTACGTCCCCGCTTCTTCGCGTTAAAAACAGGTTACAACCTCCCATCAGACCTGGGCAAAGGGTTGGGCAGGACTGTACAGGAAAAACCTTAAATTTTATTGACATCCCATTTTTTTGTGCAATAATACGTTTACCGAAAACGTTACCGGCAATGTTACCGGAAACGTTCCTATGCGAAGCGCCGATTTTATATGAATACAAAAAAACGCACGGTAACCATCCAGGATGTGGCCAAAAAGGCAGGGGTGTCTGTGTCCACCGTTTCGCGCGTCTTGAACGGTAAAGTGGATGTGGCAGGGGATACTCAGGAGCGAATCCTTGCCGTCATTAGTAAAATGGGATACACCTCGAACCTGGCGGCACGGAGCATGCGAAGCCGCCGTAAAAACCTGCTTGGACTCGTCGTTCCAGATATTGGTTTCCCATATTCCATCGAGGTTATGAAGGGGATCAATCGTGCAATCGTAGAGTCAACGTTTGATTTACTGGTCTATACAACGGGGGATATTCATAAATCCGACGCACCTGCCCATGAACAACACTATGTTTCCTTATTGAACAACTCAATCACTGACGGCGTAATCATCGTGGCCTCCGCCGCGG
>JBBIUO010000002.1:0-18539 GCA_037440205.1 Chloroflexota bacterium | reverse complement strand
ATGTGATCAACCCACAATATCCGTCGGTCCAGGGAATGAACTATCAGGGCGCCATGGAAGCGATGGAATATCTCTTGAGTCTGGGACATAGAAGAATCGGTTTCATCTGCGGCCGGCCGGAAATCGGAAGCGCGGAACGAAGATTAAAGGGATACAAGGATGCGCTCACACAGGCAGGGATCACCGTCGATGAGGGTCTAATCACCCAGGGCGACTTTTCCACAAAGACCGGCCATGAGCGCGCTTTGGAGCTACTGAAATTGGAGAATCCGCCCACAGCGATCTTCGCCGCGAACGATCAATCGGCAATTGGTGTATTCCAGGCGGCGGAAGAAATGGGCCTGCAAATTCCTGAAGATTTATCTATTGTGGGGTTCGACAACATCTCTGAGGCCAAGTATCTCGGTCTTACCACCGTGGACCAGTTCCTTTCGGAGATGGGATATGTCGCAACACAGATGTTGATCAAGATGGTCAATAAAGAGCCGTTGGATGTGCAGGTGTATAAGATGCCAACACGCCTGGTCAAACGTAATTCCTGTCGAAGTCTGGCAGAAGGGGAAAACAAGGCAGGATGAATTATTTTTTTACGTTTTCCGGTATCGTTACCGGAAAATGAAAGGAGGTGGTTTCGCAGCAGTAAAAAATTAATGGCAGGCCTTCCACATCTTTTCCGGAGGAGGAAGACCTGCACAATCGTGCGGAGATATCTCCACACAAAAACAGTATAACCCATAAAAATACTTGAAGGAGAAGAAACAATGGGTACTTTTGAGCTTCCTGGTGATCGGTAGTATGCTCCTGGCTGCATGTGGCACTCCAGCCCAGCCCCCCGCCACGGAAGCGCCTGCTGAGACCGAGGTGCCTGCCGTAACCGAAGCCCCCGTTGCGACCGAAGCGCCTGCGGCTGAGTTGGAAGGCACTTTGAACGTCTGGTCGTTCACGAATGAAATCAAGACCATGGCTATTGCCTTCCAGGGCAGGCACCCCAAAGTCAAAGTTGTTTACACCATGATCCCAATGACCAATGGTGAATATCAAACCAAAGTCAAGGCCGCGGCCGGAACCGCTGACTCCCCTGATGTCGTCGCTTTGGAAGCCGCTTTTGTGAAAGAGTGGGTTGAGTCCGACCTCCTGGCGGACCTGGGTGATTTGCTCCCCCTGACCGAGCAACTCAAAACCTATCCGGCTGTCGTTCAAGTCGGCACGTATGAAGGCGTGAACAAGGCATATTCCTATCAGGCCACCCCGGGCGCGTTCTTCTATCGCCGCAGTATCGCCAAAGAATGCCTCGGCACGGATGATCCTGCCAAAGTTCAGGAAATGGTCGCTGACATGGATAAATTCGTCGAAACCGCGGGCAAGATCAAAGACTGCGGCACCGGCGACTACTACACGGTCGGAACCGCAGGCGAGTTGCTTAATCCCTTCCTGTCCAACCGCTCCCAGCCCTGGGTAGTTGACGGCAATCTGGTTATCGATCCCAAGATCGTGGAATATGTTCACTTTGCAAAGCTGATGCGCGATAGCGGCTATGAATCCGGCGCCACCCAATGGACTGAAGGTTGGTTCGCGGGAATGAACGACACTTTGAAGGATGCCAACGGCACTCCCAAGAAGGTCTTCAGCTACTTCCTGCCCACCTGGGGTCTGCCCTACGTTCTGAGCCCCAATGCCAAGTCGAAAGACGGCGCCAGCGACACAACCGGTGACTGGGCCATGATCAACGGTCCGTTGTCCTATCAATGGGGCGGTACCTGGGTTGGCGTTTTGGATGGCAGTCCGAACAGCGAATTGGCCAAGGAATTTGTGGAGTTCGTCGCTCTCGACGAAGAGAACCTGACCAACTGGGCTACCGGCGTTTACACCAATGAATACCTCAAGGCCATTGATCCCGAAACACCGGACGATCAGGCACAGGCCGCTGGCGACTTCGTCTCCAGTCAGGTTGTGGTTGAAAAGATCACGGCCAGTTTCGATAGTTCGACACTGGCCGACTTCCTCGGTGGAGAGAACTCCTATGGAGCCTTCGCTCAGGCCGCACCGAGCGTCAACGGCGCTTTGATGACCGGTTCCGACGACGCCATTCAGCGCGCCCTCAATGATCCATTGGCTGCCTACCTCAGCGGAACCATGACCGAAGCGGAAATGTGGGCCGCATGGCTGGATGCAGTTCGGAACGAATTCCCCGATCTGATCATTCCTGAGCCCCCTGTAAAATAATCCTGTAACCAATGTGGGTCAGTGTATTTTCAAGATACACTGACCCACCCCTATTCTCAGTACTTCACGAAAGCGCGTAATTGGCGTTCTCTAACGCCTAATTTGCGCCAGAGAGCGCAAACTACGCGAGGTTTTCGTGATCTACTGATTCTGTAAACAATTCATTGTGGAGGCAACATGAATCTTGTCAGAATCAGAAAAAATTCCACAGGATATCTGTTTCTTGCGCCTTTTATCATCGGCTTCCTCGTCTTTGGCTTGTACCCGGTGGTCAACACATTGACGCTCAGTTTTACAGACACCACCCTGATGTCCAAGACAAGCCACTTTATTGGAATGAACAACTTCAAGCGCCTGTTTGCCGACGAAGTTTTCATGAGGGCTGTTGGAAACACCTGGCTGGTCTGGATGTTGAATTTCATTCCACAGATCGGGATCGCGCTCCTGTTATCCGTTCTGTTCACGAACGCCCGGCTCAAGATCAAGGCAATCGGAGTCTGGCGGGCGATGTTCTTTTTGCCGAACCTGTTGATGCCCGCCGCGGTGGCGGCCCTGTTCAATGCCCTGTTTGCCTATTATGGCCCCATGAACCAATTCATGGTCCGGGCCGGGTTCCTGACTGAATCGATGCGGTTTTTGGAAAATGTCTGGGTGACGCGCGGATTGGTGATCTTCATCCAGTGGTGGACCTGGTTTGGACAGACGATCATCATCGTCATGGCAGGCATGACATCCATTCCCATTTCCCTGTATGAAGCCGCCATGGTGGACGGCGCAAGCGCCTGGCAAATGTTCAGGCGGATCACCCTGCCATTATTGAGACCCATTTTGATCTTTATCTTCGTCACATCGCTGGTGGGCGGTATGCAAATGTTCGACATCCCGTTCCTCCTGACAGACGGAAGAGGTTCGCCGCAGAGTTCCATCCAAACGAACAACATCCTGATGTACATGAAATTCGCCAGCAGTAAGGGGCACATCGGGGCGGCCTCCTCGGTCGGCGTGTTGATCTTCATCATGACGAGCGTCTGCGCGCTGGGAATATTCTATTTCCTGCGCGAAAGGGATATGGGCGTCGAAAAGCCCAAAGGCAGATCGCTTTTCAAAAATAACAACGGGAGGTCGCAATCATGATCACCCAATATAAACTTGGCACGTATGTGATGCGCTTTTTTGTTTATATCCTGCTGCTCTTTTTGCTGGCCCTCGTCATTGTTCCGATCTGGCTGTTGATCGTGAACGCAACGCGCTCGACGACAGAGATTCAACAAGGCATCAGCATTTTACCGAGCACCCACCTGATCGAAAACTACCGGTTATTACTCAGCAAGGGTCTGGACATGCCGCGCGGCTTTTTGAACAGCATGTTCCTTGCGGTCTCTTCAACCGTGATTACAGTCTACTTCTCGCTGTTGACCGCCTATGGGCTGGTCATTTACAACTTCCCCGGGAAAAAACTGTTTTCCAACTTCATCATCGTCCTGGTCATGATCCCCATGCAGCTTTCCATCATCGGGTTTTACCGATTCATGTCCAAACTGGGGTTGACCGATAATTATGCCGCGCTGATTCTCCCGCTGATCGCAAATGCCGGCGCGGTTTTCTTCGCCAGGCAATATCTCGAATCCATGGTCATTCAGGATTTGATCGATGCGGCCAGGATCGACGGAGCCAGCGAGCTGGGCATCTTTCACAAGGTCATGATGCCGCTGGCGGTGCCGGGCGCGGCCACCATGGGCATTTTCGCGTTCATCGCCTCCTGGAATAATTTCTTCAACGCGTTCATCATGATCTCATCCATAGAAAAATACACCCTCCCCATGTTGATCGGAACCCTGCGCGGAGACGTGTATCGCACCGAATACGGCGCCATCTATCTTGGGCTGGCCCTCACCATCGTGCCCATCATCATCGCCTACGCCATTTTCTCTCGATACATCGTCAGCGGCATTGCCATGGGCGCCATCAAAGAATAAATGCGGAACCATTGAGGCATCATGCGTTATGGTCATTTTGACGACGAACACCGTGAGTATGTCATCGAACGCCCCGACACTCCCCTGCCCTGGATCAACTACCTTGGTAGCGAAGGATATTTTGGAATCATTTCGAACACAGCGGGGGGATATTCATTCTATCAAGACGCGCGTTTGCGGCGGCTGACCCGTTACCGATACAACAACGCCCCGCTCGACTCGGGCGGCCGCTATATTTATCTGCGCGACGAAGACCCGCTTCTTTCTGGACCCCGGGCCTGGTCCCCCACCTGGATGCCGACTCGTACGCTGTTAGATTCGTACGAATGCCGTCACGGTATGGGATACACCGTCATCACCTCCCAAAAAAATGGAATTGTATCTTCCACTCGTTACTTTGTCCCGCTGGGACAAACCCTCGAAATCTGGGAGTTGACTCTCACCAACCGCCGCGACACAACTGCAAATCTATCTGTATTTTCTGTCGTGGAATTCAACCTGTGGGACGCGATGGACGATGCCACCAACTTCCAGCGCAATTATTCGATTGGGCAAGTTGAAGTCGTTGACGATGTTATTTATCACAAAACCGAATACCGCGAGCGGCGTAATCACTTCGCCTACTTTGCCTGCTCCGAACCATTGACAGGATTCGACACCCAGCGCGAAGCCTTCCTGGGAGCCTATCGAGGCTGGGATTCTCCCTGGGCTGTTGAAGCAGGCCAAACGTCAGGCTCTGAGGCGCATGGCTGGCAGCCGATTGGCGCGCAGCATGTCAAAATCCAATTGAAGGCCGGGGAGCAGAAAAAGATCATCTTCATTTTGGGCTATCACGAAAATCCCGTTGACGAAAAATTCGACCCGCCAAATTCGCAGACGATCAATAAACGTTCGGTTCTGCCGATCATAAAAAAATATCTTCGGCCCGAAGTTGCGGAGGATGCGTTTCAGGATTTGAAAAAATATTGGGATGGCCTGTTGCAAAAGTTTGAAGTGAGCACGCCCGACGAGCACACAAACCGCATGGTGAATATTTGGAACGCATACCAGGTGATGATTACGTTCAACATGTCGCGCTCGGCTTCGTATTTTGAATCAGGCATTGGACGTGGCATGGGCTTCCGCGATTCGAATCAGGATTTGCTGGGGTTCACACACATGATTCCAGACCGGGCGCGCCAGCGGATTTTGGATCTGGCGGCGACGCAATTGCCAAGCGGCGGAGCCTATCATCAATACCAGCCGTTGACCAGGCGCGGTAATAACGATGTCGGTTCCAATTTCAACGACGACCCGCTTTGGCTGGTGTTGTCTGTCGCGGCGTATCTCAAAGAGATGGGCGACTGGAGCATTCTGGATGAGGCTGTGCCGTACGATAACCAGCCCGGCACCGAAGAGCCGCTGTACGGACATTTGCATCGTTCGATTCAATACACGCTCGACAGGCTTGGCCCGCATGGACTTCCGCTCATTGGCCGCGCGGACTGGAACGATTGCCTGAACTTGAATTGTTTTTCCGATACGCCGGGACAATCTTTTCAGACAACAACCAACAAAGATGGCAAGATTGCCGAGAGTGTTTTTATTGCGGTACTGTTCGTGCTGGCGGCAAAGGAAATGGCGGCGTTGGTGGAAGGTCACAGGTCACAAGTTATAGGTTCATTTCTCACACGAAACATTCGGCCTTCAGCCTTTTACTCGGAAGCCGCCGCAAAAATGGAATCTGTCATTTTGGACGCAGGCTGGGATGGCGAATGGTTCCGCCGCGCCTACGATGACTTTGGCAATGTGCTTGGCTCCACGGAAAACGATGAAGGCAAAATTTTCATCGAACCGCAGGGCATGTGCGTGATGGCTGGCCTCGGCATGGAAGATGACCGCGCCGTTCAGGCATTGGACTCGGTGGAGAAGCATCTCGCCACGCCGCACGGGATCATTTTGCAACAGCCCGCGTTCAGCAAATATTATCTGCACCTCGGTGAGATTTCATCGTACCCACCCGGTTACAAGGAGAATGCGGGGATTTTCTGCCACACCAATCCATGGATCATGATCGCGGAAACGCTCGTTGGGCGCGGGGACAAGGCGCATGATTATTATCTTCGTATCAATCCGTCGAGGCGCGAGGAAATTGGCGAATTGCATAAATGCGAGCCGTACGTTTATGCCCAGATGATCGCAGGCAGGGATGCGGCCACACATGGCGAAGCGAAAAATTCATGGCTCACTGGCACAGCCGCGTGGAATTACGTCGCCATCACGCAATGGATTTTGGGAATCCGCCCGACGTACGAGGGCCTGCAAATTGCGCCGGTCATTCCGTCGGGGTGGAGCGGATTCAGTGCGGCACGCAGGTATCGGGGAGTCCGATACGAGATTCAAGTCAAGCGAAAAGGACCGGGGAACGAGGTCAAATTGGAAGTGGATGGAAAATCCATCGAAGGTTCCATCATCCCCTTCCCCGCTGAAGATATCCAAACGGTTCAGGTCATTGCCTGGCTGGGTTAAAGATGTACGGCAAGATTTATCTTGCCTTACAAACAGGAAAACATCGTGAGCGAAAATAATAAATTTCCGAAAGATTTTATCTGGGGTGCGGCGACCGCATCCTACCAAATTGAAGGCGCGTGGAATGAGGGCGGCAAGGGCGAAAGCATCTGGGATCGTTTCAGTCACACGCCGGGCAACGTGCTGAACGGCGATACGGGGGATGCGGCCTGCGATCATTATCATCGCTGGCGCGAAGATATTGCATTGATGAAGGATTTAGGTTTGCAATCCCATCGCTTCTCGATTGCATGGCCGCGCATTTTGCCGGAAGGGCGTGGAAGGATTAATCGGGCTGGGGTTGATTTTTACAACCAACTCGTGGATGCGTTATTGGAAACAGGCATCACGCCCTGCGTCACTCTTTATCATTGGGATCTGCCGCAAGTATTGCAAGATGAGGGCGGCTGGACGAAGCGTATGATCGTGGATGCGTTCATCGAATATGCAGATGTGATGACCCGCATATTGGGTGATCGCGTCAAAGATTGGATCACGTTCAACGAACCCTGGGTCAGCGCCTTTGTCGGCTACCGCGATGGACGCCACGCGCCCGGCCACACGAATCTGGACGAAGCCGTATCTGCTTCTCACCATCTGCTTCTCTCGCACGGACGGAGTGTGCCGGTGATTCGGAGGAATTGCCCGAACGCAAACGTCGGCATCACATTGAATTTCTCCCCGCAAGTGCCTGCCTCTCAAAGCCTTGCGGATAAAAAAGCCGCCGCCCACATTGACGGGTACATCAACCGCTTCTTCACCGACCCGTTGGCTGGTCGCGGTTATCCTCAGGATATTGTCGCCGCTTTTGGGAACGACATGAAATTCATTCTCCCCGGCGACATGGACGAGATCGCCGTTCCCATCGACTTTCTGGGAATCAACTATTACACCCGCAACATCGCCCGCGCTAGTGTCCCCGAAAAAGAAAACCAGCCGCAGACGGTTTTCCGCGAAGGGATGAACACCGAAATGGATTGGGAAGTGTACCCGCCGGGACTCTACAACCTGCTCGGACGCCTGCATTTCGATTACGGCTTCCCCGCCATTTACATCACCGAGAACGGCGCGGCCTTTCCCGATGAAGTCAATTCCGATGGCGAAGTGCATGACCCCGACCGCGTGTCGTATCTCAAAGAGCATTTGAAGATGGTGAACAAGGCCATTTCCATCGGCGTGCCGGTGAAGGGATACTTCGTCTGGTCGCTGTTGGATAATTTTGAATGGGGCTTTGGCTACTCCAAACGCTTCGGCATTGTGCATGTGGATTTTGAAACGCAGAAGCGCACGCTCAAATCCAGCGCGAAGTGGTATCGAAAGGCAATCCAAGCCAACAGCGCGGATGTAACGTGATTCTTTACCACAAAGGAGCACAAAGGGTCACGAAGGAAAACCATCAAACCCTTTGTGTACCTCACCTGCATTGTACCAAACGCAGTGCGGCGCAGGTGTTGTGACCTTCGTGGTTTTATAAGAGGACTGAATGACTTCCACCAAACAACGCATTGCAACCCTGCTCTCACAAATGACCCTGGACGAAAAACTGGCGCAGATCGGCTCCTATTGGATGTACAACCTGCAAACCAAAGGGGAACTTGACCGGCCCAAACTGCAAAGCAAACTCGTCAACGGAATCGGACAGATCACCCGCGTGGCGGGCGCTTCGACTCTCGATCCGGTTGCGGCGGCGAAGGCGGGGAATCAAATTCAAAAATTCTTGGTCGAAGAAACCCGTCTCCGCATCCCCGCCATTTTGCATGAAGAAAGCTGTTCCGGCGCGATGATCTTGGGCGGCACAGCCTTTCCGCAAATGATCGGCCTCGCCAGCACCTTCCAGCCTGAACTCGCAGAGAAAATGTCCGCGGAGATTCGGAAGCAACTGCTCGCCATCGGCGCGCGGCAGACTCTGGCTCCCGTGCTGGATGTTTCCCGCGACCCGCGCTGGGGACGCACCGAAGAAACCTTTGGCGAAGACCCCACCCTCGTCAGTCACTTTGGCATGGCCTACATCCGCGGAATGCAAAGCAATGACTTGTCCAATGGCGTGATGGCGACGGGAAAGCATTTCATCGGTCACAGCCTTTCGCAGGGCGGGCAAAACTGCGCTCCCGTCCACATCGGGATGCAGGAACTGTACGATATTTTCCTCGCCCCATTCCAGGCGGCGATTCGAGATGCGGGGCTGGCATCCATCATGAATTCCTATCCTGAATTGGATGGAAAGGTCGTTGCCGCTTCACGCAATATCCTCACCGACCTGCTGAGAAATGAACTCGGCTTCGACGGCGTGGTCGTCTCGGATTACGAAGCCGTTGACATGATTCACAACTTCCATCACGCCGCTGTTGATAGATCCATGGCAGGGCGGTTGGCGTTGACAGCGGGAATTGACGTTGAACTGCCGACCGTCGTCTGCTACGGCGACGCGCTCAAGCCCGCGCTCGAAGCGGGTGACTTGAATCTTGAAACATTGGATACCGCCGTCAGCCGTCACCTGCAAAAGAAGATCGAACTCGGCCTGTTCGAGAATCCCTACGCCGATGAAGGCAATGTGCTCGAAGTCTTTGAAACAAACGAACAGCGGAACATGGCAAAAGAGATTGCTCGCAAAAGCATGGTGCTTCTCAAAAATGATGGCCTGTTGCCGCTCATAAAAGAGATTGGCACACTGGCGGTCATCGGCCCCAACGCGGATTATGCCCGCAGTCTGCTCGGCGATTATTCCTACGAAGCCACAAAGGAATTGGTGGTCTTCCAATCTCCGCCAGATTCAAATTTTGCAAATCTCGATCACGATCACATTGCCGAACACAACATTCAAATCGTCACCGTTTTGGATGGCATCAAGAACATCGCGTCTTCTGCAACCAAAATTCTTTACGCCAAAGGCTGTAACAATCTCGATGCCGACACCAGCGGATTCGATGAAGCGGTTCAAATTGCGAAACAAGCCGATGCCGTGATTCTCGTTTTGGGTGATCGCTCGGGCTTGATCCCCGCCTGCACCACCGGCGAGACGCGCGACAGCGCCGGCCTGCAACTGCCCGGCGCGCAGGAGGATTTGGCGAAGGCCATCTTTGAAACGGGAAAACCTGTTGCGGTGGTGCTGGTCAATGGGCGCCCGTATGCGATTCCGTTTTTGGATGAAAAAGCCAACGCCATTCTCGAAGCGTGGATTCCCGGCGAAGAAGGCGGCACGGCCGTTGCCGAAACGTTGTTTGGCGATGTGAACCCCGGCGGCAAATTGCCGGTCACATTCCCGCGTCACGTCGGTCAACTGCCCATCGTCTACAACCACAAACCATCGGGCATGAAATCACATTGGTATGGCGATTACGTCAACGAGAAGGCAACGCCGTTGTATCCGTTTGGGCATGGGCTAAGTTACACAACATTCGGGTACGAAAATCTGTCCGTAAAACAGAAGCAGGCGTCGGCTGGCGGGATCGTGGAGATTTCGCTCAAGGTCACCAACACGGGCAAAGTCCGCGGCGATGAAATCATCCAGCTTTACATTCGGGATGAATATGCCAGCAGTCCGCGCCCGATGAAGGAACTGAAAGGTTACGCGCGCCTGACCCTCGAACCCGCCGCTTCCAAAACCGTGACCTTTAGCCTGCCCGCTGACCAACTGGCATTTTACAACCCCGATTTGAATCTCGTCCTCGAACCTGGAAATTTTTTCATCATGATCGGCAGTTCCAGCGACGACATTCGTTTGACAGGCGAATTTGAAATTGCTGGCAAGGAAAGTATTCCGGTCAAAGAACGTGTATTTATCTGCCCTGTTGAAGTTCGCCAGGTCTTTAACCACAAAGGTTTTCCTTTGTGACCCTTTGTCTCCTTCGTGGTTCATAGTGGTTTCTTTGTGAGATTTGAATAAAGGAGTATCCCATGTCTGATTACACCCCCAAACCCGAACATAAATTTACCTTCGGCCTGTGGACCGTGGGCAACATTGGCCGCGACCCATTCGGCGGCCCGGTGCGCGACCCCAAATCCCCTGCCGACCTTGTGCGCCTGCTCGGCGAAGTCGGCGCGTATGGAGTCAATTTTCATGACAACGATTTGATTCCGATTGACGCGACGCCCGCCGAAGCCGATGCCATCAAAAAGGACTTCCGCAAGGCGCTCGCTGAGACGGGCATCGTCGTTCCGATGGCGACCACCAATTTATTCGGCGATCCCATCTTCAAGGATGGCGCGTTCACCAGCAACGACCCAAAGGTGCGAGCCTATGCTTTGCAAAAGACGATGAACGCCATTGACCTCGGCGTGGAATTCGGCGCAAAGATTTACGTCTTTTGGGGCGGACGCGAAGGCACGGAGACCGATGCGACAAAAGACCCGATCACAGCCGTCAAACGCAATCGCGAAGCAATGAACTTCCTCTGCGAATACGTGCGGGACCAGAAATATGACTTGAAGTTCGCTCTCGAAGCCAAGCCCAACGAACCGCGCGGCGATATTTACAATTCCACAACAGGCCACATGCTGGCGTTCATTGCCACGCTTGATTATCCTGAAATGGTGGGCGTGAACCCCGAAGTGGCGCACGAACACATGGCAGGGCTCAACTTCGTCCACGGCGTGGCGCAGGCATTGGAAGCAGGCAAGTTATTCCACATTGACCTGAACGACCAGGCCTTTGGTCGATACGACCAGGACTTTCGTTTTGGCGCGGTAAACCTCAAGAGCGCGTTCTTCCTCGTGAAGTTGCTCGAAGACAACAAATACAACGGCTCACGTCACTTCGACGCGCACGCCTATCGCACGGAAGATTACGAAGGCGTGAAGGACTTTGCCCGCGGCTGTATGCGCACTTATCTCATCCTCAAGGAAAAAGCCGCCCGATGGAATGCCGATAAAGAGATTCAATCCCTCGTGGCAGAGATCAATGCAGACGATGGCTCGATGGGCAAATTCTTCGGCAAGTACTCCGCCGAAAAAGCCGCTGCGCTCAAAGCCCAATCCTTCAACCGTCCAGCCATTGCCGGGCGCGGATTGAAATACGAACACCTCGATCAATTGACCATCGAACTTCTGCTCGGCATCCGTTAGGAAACCATCCGTGCATCCGTTTCCAATCCGTTGAGTACATCCGTTCATCCGTTTCCAATCCGTTGCCAACATCCGTGCATCCGTTTCCCATCCGTTGAGTACATCCGCCCATGAAAACTTCCAAATTCTTCCAGTACGATTGCGTTGCGCTTGAAAACGCCCTGCTCAAATTGCTGGTCACGCAATCGGCGGGGCCGCGCATCATTTCCCTGCGATGGCATGGGGGGGATAACCTGTTTGCCGAACTGCCCGAGTTTGTCACCGAACGCCCCGATGGAAGCCTCTTTCATTTCCGCGGCGGGCATCGTCTGTGGCATGCGCCGGAAAACATGCCCCGCACCTACGCGCTGGACGATCAGCCCGTGGAAATCATCCAGGCGCCGAACAGCCTCTCGGTCATGCAACAGGTTGAGGCGGAGACGGGAATCGAGAAATCCATCCGCATCTCGCTGGTGGATGACAAGCCGCAGGCCATCATCCATCACACCCTCACCAATCGCGGCCTCTGGCCCGTGGAATGCGCGCCCTGGGCGATCACCCAATTCAAAACAGGCGGCATCGCCATCCTGCCCCAATCGCAGGAGGAGAGCGATGTCCTGCCGAACCGTTCACTGGCGTTCTGGCCTTACACCGACATCAACAATCTGCATGTGACCTGGGGCAATCAATACATTCTTGTTTCCGCCCAAATGCAAACGGCTTTCAAGATCGGCTTTCCGAATCCGCGCGGCTGGCTGGCATACTGGCTGGATGGAACTTTGTTTGTCAAACGGGTAACCTTCAACATTCATGACGCCTACTATGATTATGGCAGTTCAAGCGAGTGCTATTGCAACGACCAATTTCTTGAACTGGAAACCATCGCCCCGATCGGCGTGCTGGACCCGGGCAAGTCGGTCACACACACCGAAACCTGGGAACTGTATTCCGACGTGAATCGCCCCTCGGACGAAAAGACGGCGCACGAGATCGCTGCCTCGCTCGGACTGGAGTAACAGCATGTCTTATTTCATCGGCATTGACACTTCGACAACCGCCACCAAAGCCCTGCTCATGGATGATGCGGGCAACGTGTTGGATGTAACATCGAGTGAGTATTCCTATGAAATCCCTCATCCATTGTGGAGCGAACAGTCCCCGTCATTGTGGTGGAATGGGACCGTCGAAAGCATTCGCGATGTGCTTGCAAGAACGGGAATCGATTCAACGCAGGTAAAGGGAATCGGCCTCACCGGTCAAATGCACGGGCTGGTTCTGCTGGATGAAAAAGGCGATGTGCTTCGCCCCGCGATTTTGTGGAACGACCAACGCACAGCCTCGCAATGTGACGTCATCCGCTTCAAACTCGGACGGGGGAGGCTGATCCACATCACAGGCAATGACGCGCTGACAGGGTTTACCGCCCCCAAAATCCTCTGGGTGCAGGAACATGAACCTGAAATTTGGAAGAGAGCGAGGCATATCCTGTTGCCGAAAGATTATGTTCGTTATAAATTGACAAACAGTTTTGGCATGGATAAAGCCGACGGCGCGGGAACGATTTTGTTCGATCTCGCAAAACGCGATTGGTCGGCGGAAGTTTTATCTGCGCTCGATATTCCCGCCGAATA
Source organism: Chloroflexota bacterium (assembly GCA_037440205.1). GTDB lineage: Bacteria > Chloroflexota > Anaerolineae > Anaerolineales > Villigracilaceae > Villigracilis. Next base: position 5,122 of record JBBIUO010000002.1, on the reverse strand, counting down.
CCTGCCTCCCACCTGCGAAGGGACGGATGCCACAAGTTCACTCACAGACGAGGTTGCCGGCCTCCTAGGCCTGCCGGCAGGGATTCCAGTTTTTGGCGGAGGCGGAGACCAAGCCGCAAGCGCGGTCGGCACGGGAGCAGTCCGCGCGGGTGTGGTCTCGCTGAGTCTGGGAACTTCCGGCGTGGTCTTTGCAACAACCGATTCCCCCACCATCGAACCTGAAGGACGCTTGCACGCCTTTTGTCATTCCGTGCCGGGCAAGTGGCATTTGATGGGCGTGATGCTTTCCGCCGCTGGGAGCCTGCGCTGGCATCGCGATACCTTCGCCCCGAATGCCAATTATGATTCCCTGCTCGAACCTGTTGCAAACGTCCCCGCAGGAAGCGATGGATTATTCTTCCTTCCTTATCTTACGGGCGAGCGCACGCCCCATCCCGATCCGCTGGCGCGCGGCGCGTTTGTTGGATTGACCGTTCGTCACAGCCTGCCTCACCTCACCCGCTCCGTGTTGGAGGGCGTGTCCTTCGGTTTGCGCGACAGTTTCGAGTTGATGAAAAACGCCGGGCTGAAAAACATCACACAGGTGCGTGTCACCGGGGGCGGCGCGCGCAGTCCGCTTTGGCGGCAAATTCTGGCGGACGTGTTGCAGGCGGAAATCGTCACGGTCAACACAGAAGAAGGCGCGGCGTATGGAGCCGCCCTTTTGGCAGGAACAGGCTCGGGCGCGTTCCGAAGCGTCGAGTCCGCCTGCGATGCAACGATCCAGATCACGGGCAGTGTCCAGCCGGGGAAAGATGTCGAAGAGTACGAAAGGTTATATCCGCTCTATCGCGGATTGTATCCCTCGCTCAAACCCACATTCGATGCGATTGCAAAATGAAGAACAAGAGACCCTAAAGGTTTTCGAAACCTTTAGGGTCTTTTCAAATGCACTCTAAAGATTCGGCAACAGATATTCGTACGCGCTGAGCGCGGCTTTGGCGCCTTCGCCGACCGCGATCAACACCTGTTCCGCATAGCTATCGGTGACATCGCCCGCCGCAAAGAGACCGGGGATATTGGTGCGGCACTCGCTGTCAATGACGATGCGTCCCTGCTGATCCAGTTCGACCAGCCCCTTTACCATGTCGGTGTTCGGGGTGAGCGCCTTTTCCACGAACATGCCGTCGGCGGAATACTCCACGAGTTTGCCGGCCTTGTCTTTCAGGATCAGTTTGCGAGCGTATTCATCGCCCTGCACTTCAACGATCTCGCAGTCCTTCATGATCTTCACGTTACCGGCCTGCTGTAATTTTTTGCCGAGCGCCGACCCCAGCATTTTGTCGCTGGCGCAGACCATGGTCACTTCCTTTGCGATGGTGGAAAGTTCACCCGCCGAGCGCAGAGCCAGCTCCTCATCGCCAATCACAACCACAGATTTATCGATGAACAACGGCGCATACGAGAGGGCTGAATAGCACAGCCCTTTCATGGTGAACTCCTTTTCGCCTGGCACGTTCATCCGCACCTGACGGGTTCCCGTCGCCAGAATGACCGACTTGGATTCCAGCATTGCTCCGTTTTTGGTTGTGACGACGAAACGGCTGTCTTTCTTTTCGACCTTTTCAACCGCTTCGATGTGTCGGGCAAAGTCCAGGTATTCCAATTCGTTGCGGAATTTGTTGACGATCTCAAGCCCTCGGATGACCTGGTAATCCTCCACCCAGGGCAGGGCAAGCCGGTAATTGGTCTTGCCGCCGAGGTCTTTCGATACGAGCAGAACATTCAAGCGTTTGCGGATGGCGTAGATCGCGGCAGTCAGTCCTGCCGGGCCGCCTCCGATGATGATCAAGTCGTACATGGCTCTTCTCCTTTCACCTAAAAGGCGGCGTTGATGGTTGCCATATCCACTTCGGGATGGTCGCCGTCGTCTGCCGGAGGCTCGGCAATGAAGCCCTCCTCCATCAGGCGTTTGGTCATGCTCCGCGAGCGTTTGATGATCTTCATGGCGGTATCGAACTCGGCCTGATAGGTCGTTTCGATTCGGGCCAGTCCCTGCTCGACGGCTTTCATGGCAACGGCGGCGGCTTCCTTCGGGAAGACCTCCCAATCGTCCATGTTGGGCAGGATGAAGTCCGGCGCGAGGCGGTCGCCCACGTGATTCGCCATCGCCTGCGCGGCGGCAAAGCACATTTCATCGGTGATCGTGCGCGCGCGCACATCCAGCGTGCCGCGGAAGATGCCGGGGAAGCCCAGCGAGTTGTTGACTTGATTCGGGAAATCGGATCGGCCGGTGGCGATGACGGCTGCGCCCGCTTCCTTCGCGACCCAGGGCCAGATCTCCGGAACCGGGTTGGCACACGCGAAGACGATTGGATCCTTCGCCATCGTCTTGATCCATTCCGGCATGAGAACATCCGGCCCGGACTTGGAAAGAGCGATGACCACATCCGCGCCTTTCATGGCATCGGGAATATCGCCTTCGCGCTTTTGTTCGTTGGTGATATTGCACAGTTTCCATTTATCCTTGTACTCGGCCTTGCGTACTTCGATATCCTTGCGGTGCTTGCCGAGGATGCCTTTGCTATCCACCATGTAGCACTTCGCAGGGTCGGCACCCCAGGCAAAAATTAGGCGGGAGATGGCAACATTGGATGCGCCACTGCCAATGAAGGCAATGCTGACATCCTCCATCTTCTTGCCGACGACTTTCAAGGCATTGATGAGTCCCGCCAGTGTGACGGTGGCCGTGCCCTGCTGGTCGTCATGCCAGATGGGAATCTCCGCCTTCTCGCGCAACGTATCGAGGATGTAGAAGCACTTGGGCTGGGAAATATCCTCCAGATTGACCCCGCCCAGACCGGGCTGAAGCATCAATACCGTGTTGATAATGGCATCCGGGTCTTTGGTATCGAGCATGATGGGAACGCCATCCACGCCGCCGAGATATTTGTACAGCAGGGCCTTGCCTTCCATCACGGGCAGGCCGGCTTTCGGGCCGATGTCGCCCAGCCCCAGCACGCGCGTCCCGTCGCTGACGACGGCGACGGTGTTCCATTTGTTGGTGAATTCGTAGGCAAGTTCAGGGTCGGCTTGAATCGCCTTGCAGGGCGCGGCGACGCCCGGTGTATACCAGATGGCGAAATCATCGAAACTATGGACGGTGCATTTGAGCGTGGTTTCGATCTTCCCCCGATAGAACGGATGCAATCTCATTGCATCGGCAGAAGGTTTCTTTGCTTTTGCAAGTAACTCTTCTGTATTCATATCTTCCTCCTATTCGTTATCCTGAGGCCCTTCGCTCTGCCTCTTCGCGGAGGGCAAGCATCATCGTGTACAAATCGAGGCCGCGTTTGCATGCGCCGCGGGATGCCTCCAAAACGGAATCAGACCAGAGGGTTCGGCAGTGAAGCACCTCCTCGTCGTTCAACGTCACCAGTTGGATCAGGCTCGAGAGCGGGATGTCCATATCGGCATGTGATCCGATATCGCAGTCGTTGCATGACTGACAAATGCGGACATCCTGCCCCGTTGCCGCTTTCACAACGCTCCGCAGGGACATGCGCGTGCCTCAGACAATCATCAGGCCGGGACTTTTTCGAGCGGCGGTTCCGGCTGTTGGAAACCTTTCGGAAGCAGATTCGCCTCCGTGACAATGCGCGGGATGACATCCTCCCAGCCGACGGGCATGATGTGCAGGCCGTGAATACCCTGTTTGCCTTTGATCTTTTCGATGATCTCCAGCGCGATCTTCACGCCTTCCTCCTGGGCGCCCTGCGGACCGCCTTTTGCATCGGCCTCGTCCATGCGCTTGAGCAGGGTATCGGGTACGAACACGCCCGGAACCTGGGTCATGTAGTGTGCCATCTTCGCGCTCTTCAACGGCGTGATGCCGATCATGATGTACACCTTGTCGAGGATTCCGCGTTTGGCAATTTCATTGAGCCAGATTTCCATGCGGTCCACATCGTAGACCAGGTTGGTCTGGAAGAATTGCGCGCCCGCGTTGACCTTCTTGTGCTCGCGCAATGCCTGGAACTTCGGATCGGACGCAAAGGGCGAGGCCGCCGCGCCGAGGAAGAACTTCGGCGGGAATTTGATCTCGCGCCCATCGAGGTAGTGACCTTCATCGCGCATTCGGCGCAAAATCCAAATCATTTGAATCGCATCGAGGTCGTTGATGTCCATGCGGCCGCGCGGCTGGGGAGCAAGCACGGGGCTGTCGCCGGTGACACACAACACGTTGCGGACGCCCATCGCTGTCGCGCCGAGAATCTCACCCTGCAAACTGGCGCGGGTTCTATCGCGCGCAGCGATCTGCATGACGGGTTCGGCTCCGTTTTCGATGGCGAATTTACTGCACGCCCACGAGGTCATACGCGGAGTGGCGGAGGCATTGTCGGTGAAGTTAATGGCGGTCACGTACGGCTTGACGAGGTTGATGTTCTCGATCAACTTCTTGGTGGACATGCTCAACGGAGGGGCGATCTCACACGCGACGACGAATTCTCCAGACTTGAGTCCTCTCTCCAAAGCAGAAACAGGCTCGGGGTAGGTGGGAGCGTGGTATTTGTCGTCGCCCTGCCACCAATCGGGTTGTCGAACCGTGCGGAAGATCAAATCCCAGGTCTTCCAGCGATTCTCGCCCTGATCGAAGAGCAGACTCTTCATCACTTTGCCTGTGCCGTTTTTGCGAACACAGGCGGCGACATCCTTCCACGTTTCCTCGCCGACCTTTTCCCAATCCAGCGGCGGGAGGACTTCGAGCAGTTTTTCTTCGCGGCCCATTTTGAAGGCGCGTTCATAGATTTTGTACCAGATGCAGGGACGGGTCTTATCCACGTAGCAGTGTTCGGGAGTGGAGCCGCCGCATGGGCCGTTTCGCAGACCCTTTGGGCATTCCATCGGGCAGATGAAGGCCGTCTCCTGCAACATGCAGTTGCCACACATGCGGCAGCCAAAGAGCGGACTCTTCAGCGCGTATTCGAGGTCTTCCATCAACTTGTGGCTGAGCGGCTCGTCTTTAAATGGGGAATAGGCGGGTTGCCAGCGTCGACCGGGTGTAAATATGGGCATGGTTGCTCCTTGGGAGCGCAGACAGGTACACACGTACACAGGTATACAGGTTGGACGGGCCGTGTCT
>JBBIUO010000001.1:4723-29363 GCA_037440205.1 Chloroflexota bacterium | reverse complement strand
GGATCCGTAACGGGTCCGCCCAAAAAATCAAGATTCTCTTGCTGAGATCAGTTGACGATGCTCAAAGCGCGATAGAGCATCCTGGCGAACTCGCCGCGGGTGACAGGCTGGTCGGGCGAGAACGTCGTCTCACTTGTGCCATCGGCGACACCCAAGCCATAGGCCTGGATGACCGGGGTGGCATAGTACGCGCCGATAGGGACGTCCGTCCATGCGGCTTCACGGACGGGGAATGGGGCGCCGGCTCCCCAGAAGACATTTATGACGTTGGTTGTGTCGATGAAACCGCCGTAAAGCAGGGGCGAGGCATTGGCGACATTGTTCAGGATGGTGACGATCTGTCCGCGGGTGAGCAGGTTATTCGGGTCGAACAAACCGCCGCCGATGCCGTTCATGAAACCATCCTTGCAAGCCTGCCAGACCCAGCCAGAGAACCAGTCGGTGGCAGAGACATCGGTGAAGGTGCAGGCCGCAGAAGGAGCAAAAGTGGGCAGGGATGCGGCATCGTAGCCGTTTGAGATTTCGATAAGAGTGGCGGCCTCGGCGCGGGTGAGAGTATTATCGGGGCCGAAGGTTCCATCGGCGAAGCCGCTGATCAGGCCAAGGTCGGCAAGGTAGCGGATGTACACTTCATCTTCGTGACCGGCTACATCAAGGAAGTCTGCACAGGCGGCCAATTCCGACGGGGCAATTGCAACTCCCACACGGAAGATTGCAGTGGTGGTATTTCCCGCCTTGTCATACGCGTCGGCTAATGCGGTCCATGCACCAGTGGCAGTGGGTGGGAAGATCAACTTCCAGGAAAGCAAATCGCTGGTCGGGCCGACCGGGGCGGGCGGGGCGAAGGTGCCGGTTACTTTAGGAACCCACTTATCGAAACCGGAATAGGCTGTTCCAGCAGACAGGTTGAAATCATCAGCCAGGAGCGCCCAGTATTCAAAGGTGTTGCAGGCGGCTGTATCCAACGCGCCGATGAGTCCGGACGTGGAAGGCGGGACGCCTCGAATACCGCCCACTGGATTTGTATCCACATAAGAAGTTCCCATGACGGAATCGGCGGCGGGGAGAGCAGGGCCGCCGCCGCAATTTTGGTCATCAACAGTGATGGTAAATTCGACCTGGTCACCGTTTAGCAAGGCTAAGGCAGTGCCGGCAAAGTTATAGGCAAACGTACCGGAAGCATCGCTGGAGCCGTTGATGGTGGCGACCAGCTGGCATTCGGTGACGGCATAGGCGGCGGCAGGATACTCACGCGCCCACATGAGAATATTCTTGACGCCAGCAGCCATGCCAGTGACGGCCCAATCTACATCCACGCCGGTGGCGCTGGTAAATTCGGGAATGGCGGTGACGGAGGCGTCGCCGGCCACAGCAACAGCGGAGGCAATGCTGAACTGCGCCAACACGAATACAGCCAGCAACAAAACGGTGAAGCTTTTCCTGTTCATTGACTTACTCCTCTGAAAATATGAGATTGGTTCCTTATTGGTTAAAACGAACAAGAACGGAAAAAGAGACGGGTATTGGGGGATAACTTGGAAATTGGAACGAAAAAGCGGATCCGTGAATGAGTCTGCCAACAAAGCAGAGAAATCAACCAACCCGGCTGAGTGCCGTAGAGCATCAGCGAACATTTTTCCCATATCCGGCTTCCGCCAAAACCTTTCCATCCTCGAAGGCCGTCCTGCCGCGCAGCACCACCTTGCGGACTCTCCCTTTCACTTTCCGGTCTTCAAAAGGAGTCCAACCGCAACGGGTAAATTGCTCGGATGCTTTGATTTCGTATTGCGCGGCTTCATCCACCTCAACCCAGGTCTCGAGCTGATCGGGGATGTTGAAAACTCTTTTTGGGTTGGTGTGCATCTTTTCGATGACATCATCCATCGTAAGCCGTCCTTCGCTTGCCGCAGTGAGAATTAAAGGAAGGAAGGTTTCCAACCCCGGAAAGCCGGGCGGCGGGTTCTCTGAATCCTTTTCTGCGAGGGTGTGCGGGGCGTGGTCAGTGGCGAAACAGTCAATCACATCCATGTTTTCCCACAGGGCATCCACATCCTCTTTTGTTGCGAGGCGCGGACGCACTTCGCCGCGGCCGGGATGTCCGTGCGAGATGGCGGGAATGTCATCCTTCGTAAGAAACAAATGATGCGGGCAGACTTCGCAGGTCACTTTGATGCCGCGTTCCTTCGCGGCCTTGATGATGAGAATTTCCTCGCGTAGTGAAACGTGGGCAATGTGAACAGAACGGTCATAAATGGCGGCGAATAAAATTGCGGCGGCCATGCTTCGGCTTTCCGAGTGCGCCACGATGGGCAAATGCTTCGGCCAGTTTTGAAAATGCGGACTCCACAGAGTCATGTCATCGAGACGCAATTCGCCGAACGTCGAATCGAGATACATTTTGAGACCGACAGCCCGATCCGATTCCGCCGTGTGGCTGGTCCAGTCCGAGTTGGCCGGTCCCGCGCCGACGAATTGACCGTAGTCACAGCGCGCCTTTTGTTTGGCGGCGTTCAAGGCAAGGTCAAGAGTCTCTGCGTCGAAGATGGGCGGTTTGGTGTTTGGCATCGCCAGCACGATGGTGATTCCGCCCGCCAGCGCGGCAGATGTGCCGGAGTCGAAATCTTCCTTGTGAGTTGCGCCGGGTTCGCGCAGGTGAACGTGCGGGTCAATCAAGCCGGGGAGCCGGATCATGGAATGAGTGTGTCGACCTTTTCTGGTTTGGATGTGTCTTCTGCTGTGATTCTACTTCTTATGACCCATCTTGCGGGGGGGTGAGGGTACGGCAAAATTTATTTTGCCCGCGCGGGCGCAAAATGAATTTTGCCGTACAAGTTTGCTGAAAGGAAAACAGAACATAAATTCTGATATACTCGCTTTACCTCACCCCCAATCCCTCTCCTTACAGGAGAGGGGGAGAAAATGAACATGGCAAAATCACACACTCGTTATGTCTGTCAACAATGCGGACGCGTGGCCGCTTCGTACATGGGCAAATGCCCGCAGTGCGGATCGTTCAACAGCATGGTGGAGGAAATTGTCCACGATGAGCCGGTGAACAAGGGGCCGGTCAATGCCCGGGGGCTGAGCGGCCGTTCGGAACCGCGACCCATTTCCGAGGTCGGGGGTGAAGCGGAGGATCGTGTCAATCTGCCGATTGGCGAATTCGAACGAGTCCTCGGCGGCGGGATCGTGCTTGGCTCCATCGTCCTCATCGGCGGCGACCCGGGCATCGGCAAATCCACGCTGATGTTACAGATGGCGATGGAGATGGCGAACATCCAGCGCGTGTTGTATGTTTCTGGCGAAGAGTCGGAGCGGCAGGTGAAGATGCGCGCGGTGCGTTTACTGGGTGGGAAAAAGGAACTGCCGAAGAATCTTTTGCTGGTGACGGAAACAAACCTTGAAGTGATCTTGAATCACGTGCGCGAATCAAAACCTGACCTGTTGATTGTTGACTCGATCCAGACAGTTTATCTGTCCGAATTGGATTCGTCGGCGGGATCGGTTTCGCAGGTGCGCGAGTGCGCTTCGCAATTGCGCGAACTGGCAAAGTCTTCGGGCGTGTCGGTGTTCATGATCGGTCACGTGACGAAGGAAGGCGCGATTGCAGGCCCGCGCGTGCTGGAGCATATCGTGGATACGGTTTTGTATTTGGAAGGCGACAGATTCCAGGCGTATCGTTTGCTTCGTTCGGTGAAGAATCGTTTCGGCGCGACGGCGGAAGTGGGCGTCTTCGAAATGCGCGAAGGCGGGCTGGTGGAAGTGACGAATCCGTCCGAGGCGTTTCTTGCGGAGCGGATGGTCAATGCAGCCGGCTCGGCCATTGCCGTGACGATGGAAGGCACTCGTCCCATTCTGGTTGAGATTCAAGGACTCACTTCGCCGACTCAATTTGGCAATGCGCGGCGCACGCCCAACGGCATTGACTTCAATCGTCTGCTGTTGATCGCGGCTGTGTTGACCCGCCGCGTTGGTTTGAAACTTTCGGAGCAGGATGTTTTCGTGAACGTGGTCGGCGGCATTCAAATTGACGAACCTGCCGCAGACCTTGCCATTGCCGCCGCCATCGCATCTTCGTGGAAGGATATACCTGTCCGCGCCGAGGCTGTGTTGATCGGCGAGATCGGCCTGGCCGGGGAGTTGCGTATGCCCAGTCAAATGGTGACTCGTCTGCGCGAGGCGCAGAAACTTGGGTTCAAAATAGCCATCGTGCCGAAGGCCGTCCGCAAGGGGGAGGAATATCCAAAAGGAATCGAGATCGTCGAAGTGCGTTCGCTTGATCAGGCATTGAGCGCGGCGTTGAAGAAAGAGAAGTAGGGAATGGCCTCGAAAAAGATCGTCTCCGATATCCAAGTCATTCTTCGCACTGCGCGGCAAAAATCATATTCGGCGGTCAACTTTGCGATGGTGGAAGCCTACTGGAAGATCGGCCGGCGCATTGTGGAGGAGGAACAAAAGGGAAAAGAGCGCGCGGATTATGGAACGCAGTTGATCAAACTCCTGTCTGAATCGTTGAGTGGCGAGTTTGGCAAGGGGTTTTCTGCGGCAAACTTGAGAAGTTTTCGCCAGTTTTATTTGACCTTCCCAGATGCTGAAATTTGCTACACACTGTGTAGCAAATTGACCTGGAGTCATTGCCGCCTCATCATGCGCGTGGAAAATCCACTGGCGCGCGAGTATTACCTCAAAGAAGCCGCCGATCAGACCTGGAGCGTGCGCGTATTGGAGCGCAATATCCACACCCTGTATTACGAACACCTGCTTTCTTCACAGGACAAAAAATCGGCGCTTGCCAGGGAATCGTATTTTGAAAGGCAAAGCCCCGCTGATTTCATCAAAGACCCGTATGTGCTGGAATTCCTTCAACTTCCCGAAGATCCCTCGATTTCCGAAGAAGAGATGGAGACATCCATCATCTCGAAGTTACAGAAATTCCTTTTGGAACTCGGCAGGGGGTTTTCGTTTGTAGGCCGTCAGGTACGCGTCAGCACGGAGACATCCCACTTTTACATTGACCTTGTCTTCTACAATTACCTGCTCAAATGCTTTGTGTTGATTGACCTGAAAGTGGAGAAACTCACCCATCAGGATATCGGACAAATGGACATGTACATCCGCTTGTACGATGACCTGAAACGGATCGAGGGTGACAACCCCACCATCGGGATCATTCTTTGCACCGACAAGGACGAGACGGTCGCAAGGTATTCCGTGCTGAAGGATAGCGAACAGATATTCGCCTCCAAATATCGGCTGGTATTGCCCAGCGAAGAGGAATTGCAGGCCGAACTGGAACGTGAAAAACGCATGTTCCTGAAAGAGCGCGCAGGCAGGTACAGCACATCAGCCTGACGAGCATCTTTTTTCACCAATGGGGATTTTGCAACCAACCTCCTTCTCCCGGCGTATACCAGCCAGAAGGAGAACTTAATAATGAAGACAAAACTTATTACAGCATTTCTTGTGCTTGCTTTGGCCAGCATGGCTTGCGGAGGAAATATCGAACTGCCCAAGGCGCCAACCCCCGGTCCCGAAGTGACCGACGACATTAAAGTTCCAATTCCCGATGCCGACGATGTTGCTTTAAAACTTTCATTCGGCGCCGGCGAGATGAACCTGGAGCCCGGCGCAAAACAACTTGTGGAAGGCACAGCCACGTACAACTATTCCGCGTTCAAGCCCAAGGTCAAAACCGATGGCGGTAATGTCGCGGTTCAAATGAGCAATGTGGAATTTCAAACCTTCCCATCGTTCAAGGATTTGAAAAACAAATGGGACTTCAAACTGGGCGAAACCTCCATGGATTTAAACATCGAAGCGGGCGCATACGACGGCACCTTTGAATTCGGCGGACTCTCGCTCGAGAACCTGTCCATTCACGATGGCGCGGCGAACGTAAAACTTTCCTTCTCTGAGCCAAACCAGGTCGAGATGTCCACATTCCTGTATGAAACCGGCGCATCCGACGTGAAGATGACCGGGCTTGCCAACGCCAATTTCAGCATCTTTGATTTTTCCGCCGGCGCGGGCGATTACACCCTCGATTTTTCCGGCGACCTTCAGCGCGACGCATCCATCAAAATTTCCAGCGGACTGAGCAACCTCATCCTCGTCATTCCCGAAGGCGTCAACGCTGTCGTCACGATGGAAAGCGGCGCATCGAATGTCAACGCAGGCCCGGGCTGGAGTCAGAACGGCTCCATCTATTCGCAGGAAGGCGAAGGCTCGACTCTCACATTCGTCATCGAGATTGGCGCTGGAAACGTCACGCTGACGAGATAGAATTTTGCAAGACGCCCCCGCTTCCGCTATGGAGGCGGGGTTGCTGTATCGGGGTGATTCTGCCGGTTTTCCAGAACCAGCCTCCAGTTAAGGGCGAAGCGGCGCTCTCCAGTCCCCAGGTTTTCGGAGCAAAAGGTCATAATTTATCCATGACCTACATCACTTGCCTTGTGTTACATTACACAATAAAATCGTGTTTATCGGTAAAGTTTACCTGTTTTAAGCGAGGTCATCATGCAAATTACACGCCAGGCAGATTATGCCGTCCGGGCTGTGCTCCACTTGGCCCGCACCGGCGAACAACGCACTGCAACCAGCGCGATTGCAGAAGAGCAGCACATTCCGCCATCCTTTCTGGCCAAGATCATTTCGCAGTTGTCCATTGCGGGATTACTGCACACCTCCCGCGGCGCGCGCGGCGGTGTGACGCTGGCAAAAGAGCCAAAGGAAATCACCCTGTTGGAAGTCATCGAAGCCATAGACGGCCCCATTCAACTCAACGAATGCGTCGGGGAAAATGGCGTATGTTCCTTCGATGATAATTGTCCCTTGCGCCCGGTGTGGTGCGACGCGCAGGAGGAATTGGTGGGAAGGCTGAAGGGAACGAACTTTGCCGATATGCTGGCAAAGAATCAGGCCGTTGCATAAACCCGCGAACCCAGGCAAAGCCTCCCGGCTATAATAGACGGGAGGTTTTTTCATCATGTGCAAAGGAAGGAAATCATGAACCGTAGACAAACAATCTTCGTCGCATTGACTTTTCTTGCGATCATGACCGCCTGTGTCGTGCCGGGATTCCCAACCGCCTCCGCGCCTCTTTCCGCCCCGACAACGGATCCTGGCCAACTGGAAGCCATGGTTGCTGAAACAGTTTCCGCCGCCATCGAAAAGACCGAGCAGGCTCACCCAACCCGCACGCCCGCCCCGACTCAACAACCCACGCAGACCGACACTCCCGAACCGGTCACATACGGGAGCGCGCTCGCCGTGCAGGACGATGGCTCGGCACTCTTCGTGGACGAACACGCCGGATATCAAATCACCATTCCCAGCGGCTGGCTGGCCGTGCGCGTGGACGAAAAAGAATATTACGATGCCTGGAACCTGGCCGAAGCCGCTGACCCAAACATCCAGGCGCTTTTGCTTGGCATGAAGGAACAGGACCCAAACACCCATCGCCTGCTCGTCATGGATACGCAGGACGGCCACATCCAAAATGAATTTGTCACCGACATCGAATTCATCTGGGATGAACAGGCGGCCTTCAACGGGATCGAAGACCTGCAAGTCATTGCCGAAAAAATTCCCGCCGAAACCGGGGCGTTCAAGTTCGAGGTGACCTCCACCCAGTTGATCACTGCCATCACAGGCGTTCAATTTGGCGTCATCGAAGCAAAATCCTCTTTCACGAATGCTTCGAATGAAACGGTGAACATTTACCAAAAGCGGATTTTCTTCAAGGCAAAAACAGGGATGCAATCCATTGTGTTCACCACCCTCGAAAGCCTGAAAGAATCCACCCTGCCCGCCTTTGAGGCCATGATCGAAACAATTGCCTTGGTTGCGGAATAAAAGCGCCCTGCGTAAGAGGCGTTCTCTAACGCCGGTTGACTCACCCAGAGTCCGAATAAAAACAAGGAGTCCCCATGTCCACACCCCGCGTCATTCGCGCGCCGCGCGGCGCACAACTCACCTGCAAGAACTGGCTCAGCGAAGCCGCCTACCGCATGATCCAAAACAACCTCGACCCCGAAGTGGCCGAAAAGCCCGAAGACCTCGTCGTCTACGGCGGACGCGGCAAAGCGGCCCGGGACTGGGAATCCTTCGACGCGATTCTAGAATCGTTGAAAAATCTCGAAGAAGATGAAACTCTGCTCGTTCAATCGGGCAAGCCTGTCGTCGTTTTCAAATCCCACAAGGACGCGCCCAAAGTGTTGATCGCCAACTCCAACATCGTGCCGCATTGGGCCACGTGGGAATACTTCGATGAGCTCGCCAAAAAGGGACTCATCATGTACGGCCAGATGACCGCCGGTTCATGGATCTACATCGGCACGCAGGGAATCTTGCAGGGAACCTACGAAACCTTCGGCGCATTAGCCAAACTCAAAGGCTGGGGTTCGCTCAAAGGCAAATTTGTTCTCACGGCGGGGCTTGGCGGCATGGGCGGCGCGCAGCCTCTCGCCATCACCATGAACGAAGGCGTCGGCTTGATTGTCGAAGTTGACCCCGAAAGAGCCGAACGCCGCCGCGCCATCGGCTATGTGGATATGGTTGTGGATAACCTCGAAGAGGCGATGACGTTGGTTGAGGAAAACGTAAAACGCAAAACGCCCAAATCCATCGGCCTCATCGGCAACGCGGCGGATGTGTACGACGAACTCGCCAAACGCGGCGTCATCCCCGATGTCGTCACCGACCAGACCTCGGCGCACGAAGCCTTGTTCTACGTCCCGTCTGGAATCAGCCTCACCGCCGCGAATCAACTCCGCGCCAGCGACCCCGAAAAATATAAAAAGATGGCGATGGACTCGATGTCCACGCACGTGCGCGCGATGCTCGCCTTCCAACGCGCGGGCGCGGAAGTTTTCGATTACGGCAACAATCTTCGCCAGCAGGCTTATAACAACGGCGTGACCGATGCCTTTGAATTCCCCGGATTCGTGCCAGCCTATATTCGTCCGTTGTTTTGCGAAGGCAAAGGGCCATTTCGCTGGGTGGCGCTCTCCGGTGATAAAGAAGATATTTACACCACCGACCAGGCCATCATGGAACTCTTCCCCGAAGACGCGCATCTGCATCGCTGGCTGAAAATGGCGAAAGAAAAAGTTCCATTTCAAGGTTTGCCCGCGCGGATATGCTGGCTCGGTTACGGCGAACGTGTGAAAGCCGGGCTCAAATTCAATGAACTCGTTGCAACGGGCAAGGTCAAAGCGCCCATTGTCATTGGCCGCGATCATCTTGATTCTGGTTCTGTCGCATCGCCGAATCGCGAAACCGAATCCATGAAAGACGGTTCCGATGCCATCTCCGATTGGGCGATTCTTAATGCGCTCATCAATGCCGTTGGCGGCGCAACCTGGGTTTCCTTCCATCACGGCGGCGGCGTGGGCATGGGCTACAGCCAGCACGCAGGCCAGGTCATCGTTGCCGATGGCACGCCCGAAGCCGCTCAAAGGTTGGAACGTGTCCTTACAACAGATCCAGGCATGGGCGTCGTGAGACACGCTGACGCGGGTTATGAAATCGCCATCGAAGCCGCGAAACGTCACGGGTTGAAAATGCCGATGCTTGGGAAATCATCCTGAACATGATTCGGCGTCTTTTGCATTTGACTTTCCTTGCGCTGATTCTCTCCGCATGTGGATCGCCTGCGCTTCCTCCCCAGCCGAACCTTGTTTCGCCGGCGACAGAGACTCTGACCCCGAGCATTACCCCGCCTGCGGCGACGGAGACTCTGCAACCGACGATCACTCCGACGCCGCCGCCCAAAAGCAGGCGCGTGTTGATCGTCTCTTTCGACGGCCTGCGCCCCGATGCGATTGCCCCGGCGAACATGAAGAATGTGTTGTCGCTGATGCAAAGCGGCGCGTACACGCTGGGCGCACAGACGATTTACCCAAGCCTAACATTGCCCGCGCATTCATCCATGCTGGTCGGCACATGCCCCGCGAAACACATTGTTCGCTGGAATGAATATGTGCCGGAAAATGGGTACGCCGTCGGCACCGATATTTTCGATCTTGCGCACGCCGCCGGTTTGCGGACGGTGATGGTGGTGGGCAAGGAAAAACTTCGTCAGGTCACCGAGCCTTCCAGCACCGATTATTTTGCCTTCGTGGATAAGACCGACAAGATTGACGATGAATTTGCCATCGTGCAACTTGCCATTCAGCAACTCGCCATCGGTTTCGATTTGATGTTCGTGCATTTTCCCAACGGCGATTTGGAGGGACACGACTCAGGCTGGATGTCCATCGCGCAATTGCGGACGTACGCCAACGACGATGAGTCGCTTGGTTTCATTCTGCAATCGCTGGAAAAGCGCGACATGCTCAAGGACACCCTCATCATCGTCACCTCCGATCACGGCGGGCACGATACCACGCACGGCACCGACCTGCCCGAAGACATGACCATTCCCTGGATCGTGAGCGGGCCGGGCGTGATTCCCGGTCAACTCACCACACAGGTGCATACGATGGATACGGCGGCAACGGCGGCGTTTGCATTGGGTCTGTCCCTGCCGCCTGAGTGGGACGGTGTACCGGTGTACGAGGCATTCGGTTTGCCGGTCATCGCGCAATCGGATGGGTGTTGAAATGGGAATCAAAGCGTAGTGATGACTTTAGTCGTGCAGTAAAAAGCGACTAAAGTCGCCACTACGAAAAACGAACGGCGATGAATTTTCTTCATCGCCGTTCGTCGTTGTCGGGTTGCAAACCCGACCTACCTGGTTATGTTCACAAAATCGGCAAACAGACCGTAGGCGGTTTCGACAGGACCGCCTTTCATGCCTTCGCGTTCGGAGACGGTGATTGAGTAATCGGGCAGGACATCGGTGCGGAAGGTCAGGCCGGTGGAGGAACCCATCATGCCAAAGAGCGGGGAGGATGGCTCCACAAGTTCCGGCGCGACCCGCGCTTTGACCTGCCCTCCAACCCGTTCGGCGGAGGCGACCAGTTTGTAGCGTTTGCCATCCGCTTTGGCTTTGGCGATCATTTCGGGGGT
This sequence comes from Chloroflexota bacterium, assembly GCA_037440205.1. Lineage (GTDB taxonomy): Bacteria > Chloroflexota > Anaerolineae > Anaerolineales > Villigracilaceae > Villigracilis. The sequence goes on along the minus strand of JBBIUO010000001.1, from coordinate 18,350 downwards.
GATTCCGCGAATCCCTGTTCGTTCCACATCCTGCGGTTTGAGCGGCGTGTTCATCAACACGGTTGCCAGCGCGGCGACCTTGATGGACGCATCCCAGCCGTCTATGTCGCCGGAGGGATCGGTCTCCGCGATGCCGATGCTTTGGCAATATTTCACGGCATCGGCGAAGCCCTCGCCGTCTTCCATGCGCGAGAGGACGACGTTTGTCGTCCCGTTGATGATGCCTTTGAAGGAGATCAGGTCTGCGAGGGGCAGGGCTTCGCGGAAGGTGGAGAAGACCGGCGTGCCGCCCAGCACAGTGGACTCGAACATGAACTTTTTATTTTTCGATTTTGCCAGCGCGGTCAGTTCCTGAAAGGCGTGGACGACCGTCCCTTTGTTTGCGGTGCTGACGTGCATCCCGGCGTTCAACGCGGCGCGGACGTGGTCAATGGCGGGTTGGCCGGTGTCGTAATTCACGGGGGAGTTCTCGAACATGACATCGGCGGAGGAATGCTGGATGACGGAGAGGGAATTAGTGACTGGTAATTGGTGATTGTTCAACGAGGAAATGTCTTTCCCGCTTTCGACAAGTTCCAGGGCTTTTTGAATGTCGAGCCCGGTCGGGTTGACGGCGAATCCATGCCTGCCTGTGGAAATGCCTGTGAATGAAAATGTCACTCCCTGCTGCTTGAGCAAGTCTTCTTTTCGCAATAATAATTTTGCCAGCGAGCGGGCCACATTGCCAAAGCCGATGAATGTGAGTTTGTAGTGCATGATAGAGACCTCCTGTTGGTTACGGAACACGCATCACGTAATACGTGTTGCGTGTTCCGTGTTGCATGATTATATTGGCGGGTATGGATATGCCCTTCGTCCCTGAAGCGGACGGGGGAATGTCCTTGTTTTACACAATACCTTTGCGCGGTGTTGCAGTGCGGCGATCTCGTTTGGGCTGAGATACTGATCGAGGACGCTGGACCAGTTGTCGGCTTGGGAGAGAGGCGCGAGCAATTCGTCGGGAATCTTCTGCCCGGCAAAATCCCAGATCACGGTGCGGAGTTTGTCCTCTGCGTGGAAGCAGATGCCGTGATCAATGGCGTACAGTTTTTGCGTGCCGTCCTCGAAAAAAACGTGACTGCCCTTGCGGTCGGCGTTGTTGGCGAGGACATCGAACAGCACGACAGGGCGAAGTTGATTTTTTTCATCGGCTGTGAAGTTGAAGTAGTGATGCTCGATATCGTATTCGATGTATTGTTGAAGCGAGCCGGGGCCGTGCGGGCCGTCTTCGCGGTAGGTGGTGACTGGGACGATGTGAAAGCCGAGTGTCTCGCTCAGTTGATATGCGGCCGCTTCGCGCAGGGCAAGGGTGTTGTCGGGGAAATCCCAAAGCGGTTGCTCGCCTTTGCAGGGTTTGTACACGGCTTTGTAGGTGTTGCCCTCGTGATGAACATCCACGAAGAAGGTGTAATTGGAGCCGAGCATAAATTGACCCTTCAACTCGTATGCGCCGAATTGAAGGGCGTCATGCACATTAATGGAAGACAGTTCGCTGTTCACGGATGACCAATTACGATGTAACCAGATAACGATAAACGAACCAACGATGGAACGACCTAACGAAGATGCCCGTTCTTCTTCGGGCAGAAATGACCTTCAGGCTCCATTGGCTGGCCGCATTGCGGGCAGATGGGACGTCCGCGGCTGACCACGTCCGCGCCCCAGCGCGCGAGTTTGCGCATCTGGCTTCGGCTTGCCCAAAAGCGAATCTGCGCCGCCGATTCCGGGTCTTCGCCTTCGGGGAGCAATTCTTTTATGAAGATGACAACGCGGTCGCGTTCCTTGTCGTAGCCGAGGCCGATCTCACCGGCGCGGAAGAGCGGGTCCACGGGCGGGTGGATCCGCATTTGCGCCTCGGTGAATTCACCGCGGGCTTCTTCGAGGTTGGGGTTTTGCAGGACGATCTGCGAAAGGAATTGTTCGATGCCGATGGCGAGCGATTGCAGTTGCGCCTTTTCGATCAGGATCGTGATCGTGCGCTGGTCCTGGTAGGCCTGAAGATAAAATACACGCTGGCCCGGTGCGCCGATGGCATCTGCGGTGATGTGGTCACAGGGGTCTATGTCAATTTCAAAGCGGGGCATGGCTTACCTTTTTGAAGGAAATATCAGACCTGACAGGTTCGCTTTGCGAAAAACCTGTCAGAAATTCCCGAATATGTCATTGCGAGGACGCTCTTCCCGAAGCAATCTCCTCTTGAAACCGGGGGATTGCTTTGCTTCGCTCGCAATGACACGCTTCGCGTCATATGGGGAATTGCTGAAAATCTGTCAGGTCTCATTGATATTTTTTGTAGTATACCAGACTACGCCTCATGTATAATTCAAGCATCTTACACGGCAAGGGCGACCCTTTCTGATTATCGGGACGCTTTGCATGGCGTTAGAGAACGCCAATTACGCGCTTTCGTGAAGTATTGATTATCGTATTCTTGCCAAAGGAGTGTGCCATGTACGACAGAAAAAAACTGGACGAACTGAAAGGCTTGCTTGAAGCATGGGAGAAGACCTCCCTGCAAAAAGCGCTTTCCCAATTACCGGAACGCAAGGCTGAAAACGAATTCATCACCACCTCCTCCGAACCCATCAACAGGATTTATACGCCGCTGGATGCGGCGGAGCTCGATTACGAAGCCGACCTCGGACTGCCGGGTGAATATCCCTTCACGCGCGGAGTTCACCCGACGCTTCATCGCAGTAAATTGTGGACGATGCGGATGTTTGCCGGCTTCGGCACTGCGGAGGAGACGAACCAGCGCTTCAAATACTTACTGGGGCAGGGTCAAACAGGATTGAGCATTGCCTTCGATTTGGCGACTTTAATGGGCTACGACACCGACCAACCCGAGGCGCTCGGCGAGTTTGGCAAATGCGGCGTGGCGATCTCCTCGCTGAAGGATATGGAAATTTTGCTCGACGGCATTCCGCTGGATAAAGTCTCTTCGAGCATGACCATCAATTCTCCCGCCGCGGTGATCTGGGCCATGTACATTGCCGCCGCCGAAAACAAAGGCGTGCGCCCCGATCAATTGCGCGGCACGATCCAGAACGACATCCTCAAGGAGTTCATCGCGCAGAAGGAGTTCATCTTCCCGCCAGAGCCATCCATGCGGCTGGTGGTGGATACGATGGAATTCGGTTCGCAGAAGGTTCCGCAGTGGAACACCATTTCGATCAGCGGCTATCACATCCGCGAGGCCGGGTCCACCGCCGCGCAGGAACTGGCCTTCACGCTGGCAGACGGACTCGAATACGTACGATGGGGCATCGCCCGCGGCATGGATGTGGATGAGTTTGCCCCGCGCCTTTCCTTTTTCTTCAACGCGCACAACGATTTCTTTGAAGAGATCGCCAAGTATCGCGCGGCGCGGCGCATCTGGGCGCGTGAAATGCGCGAGACGTTCAAGGCGAAGAATCCGCGCTCGTGGCTGTTGAGATTCCACACACAGACGGCGGGAGTCTCGCTCACCGCGCAACAACCGGAGAATAATGTCGTCCGCGTGGCGATTCAGGCGCTGGCGGCTGTTCTTGGCGGTACGCAGAGCCTGCACACAAATTCATTGGATGAAGCGCTGGCGCTTCCCTCCGAACATGCGGTGACCATTGCCTTGCGTACCCAGCAGATCATCGCCGAGGAATCGGGCGTGACGAATACGATTGATCCGCTGGGCGGCAGTTTCTTCGTCGAGGCGCAGACGGATCGAATCGAGAAACAGGCATACGATTATTTCCGCCGCATCGAAGAACTCGGAGGCGTGATCCCTGCCATCGAAAAAGGATTCTTCCAGGGCGAGATCGCCGACGCCGCCTATCGTTATCAGCGTGAGATTGATCTGGATGTGCGGAAGATCGTGGGGGTCAATGCCTATGCCGAAGACAAGCCTTACACGATTCCCATCCTCAAGATGGACCCGGACGGTTACACCCGTCAGGTCAACCGTTTGAGCGAAGTCCGCAAGACGCGCGATAATGGCCGTGTGGGGCAGGCGTTGGACAGGTTGCGAATCGCGTGTGAAGGCACGGAGAACACCATGCCTCACATTCTGGAATGTGTCCATGCGTATGCAACGCTGGGGGAGATCGTGGCTGTGATGAAGGAGACGTTTGGGGTGTATGAGGAGTTGTCGGTGATATAAATCGGAGATTCTTCGTCGCCAGAAGAGCGCTGGCTCCTCAGAATGACATACGACATCAGGCGGGTTTGGGAGATTCGGTTTCGGGGGGAGGATTCACCGTCGGAGCAGGATCAGGCGTCGGTTTGGGGGGAAGCGGTTTTTCATCCCTGCGTCTTTTCAGCAGAGTTTGAATCCGCTGATACTTTTCGCGTGAGAGCGGATACGACCATGCCAGCAGAATCGTGCCGGCGAGGATCAATCCGCCGAGGAGGGAGACCATCAGGCGAATGGCAAGCAGGGCCGACGCCGGCTGGGTAAAGTGAATCGAATCTTTCGGGGGAGCCTGATAGCCGGACCAGCCCAAAATTTGCAGGGTGATGAAAATGATCAGCGCGCCGGTCAATTTACGGATGAGGGTGCGAATGCCATAATAAATTCCCTCCTGTCGGCGGCGGGTGCGGAGTTCGTCCCATTCGATGACATCGGGCAAAATGGAATCGGGCAAAATATAAGCCGCGGAAACGCCGGCTCCGGCCAGCGCGGCGATGAACAAGAGATAGTTTATTTCTCCCGGTTGGATGGTGAATATCAAAATCTGCACGATGAGCCAGAAGGTCATTCCGAGGATGTAGGCATCGCGTTTGTTGCGTGTCCTTGCCAGCCACAGCCAGAACGGCACGCACAAAATACAGAAGAGCATCAAGATCCCGAAGAAGGCCGATTCAAGCGCAACGCTCACGCCGAGGAAGTTGATGTTTGCGAGTAAATCCCCCTGCGCCACCCAGTAAAGAAGGAAATAGGGAAAGACGATGGCGATCATATCCACTGCGGACCAGTTGAACATGTAAATGCCGGCGGCGTATCGAAAGGGGATGTTCTTCCAGGTGACGCGCAGGGTTTCGCGGAAGGGAAGTTCCTCCTGTGGCTCGGGTTTGAATCTCTCGCGCACGAACCAGCCGATCAGAAAAAGCGGAATCGCGCCCACTCCGCCAAAGACCGCGCCAGCCAGCATGAATCCCTGTTGTTGTGTGCCGCCTTCGCTGATGACTCCGTCCACGATCATGGGCGCGGCAATCGCAACCGACATGGCCGCCGCCAGTTGGAATACGGTGCGAAAACTCGAAAGGGTGGTGCGTTCGTCGTAGTCGCGGGTCAGTTCCGGGGTCAGGGCAAGATACGGCATGGTCACCAGCGTGGTCAATGTGTCGGAGATCATGAATGCGAGGGTGACGTAAATCGTCAATGCGATCTGGCTTTCCCAATTTGGGGCGGACCACAGGATGACAAAACTCAGGCCGAATGGAAATGCAAACCAAAGCAGGAACGGACGCCGCCTGCCCCAGCGAGTCTGGATGCGGTCGCTGATCATGCCGATGAGGGGATCGTTGACGGCATCCCAGATGATGCCGGCCAGCGCGCCGATGGAGGCAAGGCGCGGCTCGATGCCGACCACATCGGTGAGGTAGAGCGCGTAAAAAATGGAGCGCATCATGCCGATGCTGGAGATGCCCCAATCGCCGGAGCCGTATAAGACCTTTAGCCAGAATGGGAGTTTCCTGTTCGATGCCTGCATGGCGTACCTGTAAACACCAACTGAAATTTCGGGATGCGGTTGGGAAACAGTGTAGCATGAAACGAATGAATTGCGGCAAAAAGCGAACCTGCCGCAAAACATTTGTGGCAAATGGAATTCGGTTATATGTTGCAGGAAGACAATCGTTGAGATGGAGATTGTTGTCGCCGTCTCGCATAGTCGGCATGATGGTTAACAAGCAGGCAAAATTTTGGTGATGAATTGTCTTGCATTTTCATTCCCCGCTTTGTCTTTATGGGAAACCAACCAGCCTTGATCTTAACGGCCGTGCGGATCGAATGTTTACTTTGGGAGAAGCGTGCCTGTGACCACCCCCAGCACAGCCGCCGCCTTGCGCAAATTGCTCAGGTTTAAATCGTTATCCTTGAAATCATCGAAGTTTTCGTAATCACCCCGCCAGATCTTTGCCGCCGTTGGTTCACTGCAACCCCGTTTGCGCATTTCGCCGATGAACTCATCGTACGTCATGCCAATTCTTTCTGCCAGTTCCTGGATCCGACTTTTCATTTTTATTTCCTTCTTTATATAAAATAAACCTTCGCAAAAAATTCATGCCCAAGGCAATTTTTGGATGCCGGCTTCTAAAGTTGGGATTAAAATTCTTGTCAGAAGTACATGTAATTTCGAAAGGCTTGTTTCAATTTTAATTTAAAAAGAATAAAAGTCAATGGGAAATCAAAAATAACGATTCCCGCCGGAACCAAAAAGGTCGGGCCGGGGATGGCACAGATGAACAGGATGAATCAAGTTGGCAAAGTTACAGGACATGGATACAATACCTCTCATGTCCTCGCTTGCGGATAAACTCAAGTCGCTTGGCGTGAAGGTGGGAACCTCGCATCTTGCCCCGCCCAGGCCTGCCGGCCAGACAATTGACTCTATCGTGGCTGGGACATTTCTCTCCACCCCGCGCGGAGAGACTTTTGTTTCCGAGCAGGTCTTTGGCGACGATTACCTGCATGGGGATGTATCGCCGTATTCCGAATTCCCCCTTTCATTAATATCCCAGTGGGCGAACGATCCGCGCATTGCCGGACTGCCGATTGGAAAATTTGCCTTTCTCGATACCGAAACCTCCGGCGTTTCCGGCGGCACCGGAACGCTTGCCTTCCTCGTCGGCGCGGGGCGGTTTGTGGATGGCAAATTCCTGTTGAAGCAATTCTTTTTGCGCGATCCTGCCGAAGAGCCGGCCATGCTCGAGGCGCTGATCCAGTTTCTCGCTCCGTGCGAAGCGCTGGTCACATTCAATGGAAAGGCCTTCGATGCGCCCCTGCTTGTCACGCGCTATTCCCTGCATCGCATCCCCGTTCCATTTAAAAATTATGCCCATCTCGACCTGCTTCCTCTTGCGCGGCGGCTGTGGCGCGATAGACTTCCCTCGCGCGCATTGAAATATCTCGAAGAGCATGTGCTTGGTTTTACACGCACCTCGGAGGAAGTACCGGGTTATGAAATTCCCTGGCTGTATTTCGATTATCTTCGCACCGGCGATGCGGGGCCGCTGGCCGGCGTGTTCTATCACAACGCAATGGACGTGGTTGCGATGGCGGCATTGCTTGCCCACGTCAGTGAATTGCTTGCGGATCCGTACAATGGCCGCGTGGAGCATGGATTGGATTTCATTGCGCTCGGTAAATTATTCGAAGACCTCGGCCACTGGGACGAAGCCGCACGTCTCTTCGAGCGTGGACTCGAACTCAATTTGGACGAATCAGATTTCGGCGTGGCAGTGAAGCGGCTCTCCATCCTGCAAAAAAAGCGCGGGGACGTGGATCAAGCCATTCGGTTGTGGGAACAGGCCGCGGGCAAAGGTCACATCTATGCCCACATCGAAATGGCGAAATATTACGAACACAAATTGCGCGATGTGAAGGCCGCGATCAAATGGACGAAATCCGCGCGGAAGGAGGCGGCGCGCGCCGACCTGCCGGCCTACATCCGCAAACACTGGCTCGATGAAATAGATCACCGACTGGCGCGCCTGGAGCGTAAAGCAGGTTTATAATTGCATATCGTTTTAAAAAGGAGCGTGTTTATGGAAATTTCCGTTTCTCAAGAACAAGGCCGCATCTCCATTGCCGTGATTAAACTGAAGGGACATTTGGACGGGCAGACCTATGAATCGCTGATCGCGACGGCCCGCGATGTGATCGAAGGAGGCACAAGAAACATTTTGCTGGACATGGGTGAATTGACATACATCTCCAGCGCGGGATTGGTTTCCCTGCATACGATTGCGTTGATGACGCGTGGCGAGGATGTCCCCGACCTCGAGAATGGCTGGTCTGCGCTCAAATCCATGGATCGCAGTCGTGACGGCGGCGTGCAAAAGAATCTCAAATTGCTCGATCCGCGCCCCGAGATCACCAGCGTGCTCGACATGGTCGGCTTCTCCTCATTCTTCGAAACATTCACCGACCGGCAAAAGGCAATCGATTCGTTTTAGGTTGAAAATTTATTACAGCGATGCAGTGTTGACTGCATCGCTGTTGATTCCATTTATTGTTTTCTGCTCAAACCCTAAAGGTCTTTCTCGTAAAATGAGATGCAAAATTTGCAAAAGGCCGCTGTTTGAAGCGCGTTTACAGTTGCAAGGGAGACCTTTAGGGTCTGACCGAGTGATTACGAAGCGAGGTGTTCATGATGAAGCGAAATATCGGTAATATAACAATTGTCCTGTTTGTCGTTCTCACCATCATTCTTTGGATCGCCTTTCCTCCGCTGCCGGGAAAGGCAAACAATTATACGCGCGCCTATGTGGGAGAAACCATCGGCTCGTTGATGATCGTGCTGATGTCCTGTTCGCTGTTCCTTTCCACACGCCCGAAGTGGGCGGAGCCTTATTTCGGCGGCCTCGACAGGATGTACATCACCCATCGCCGCACGTCCACGACCGCGTTTTTCCTTTTGTTTGCCCACCTGCTGATCGTGCCGATCACGTTCGTCAACCTGCGGCTGGGAAATTACCTGGCGATCATTGCCTTTACCGGAATCGTCACAATCGTGCTGGTGACTCTTGCGCCGCGCATCGCCTTCCTGAACAAACTCACAGGCAACACCTACGAAGGCTGGAGGAACCTGCATCGTTACATCGGCATCTTCTTTATTATTGCCTTTTTTCATTCGCTTACCGTCAACGCGCTGGATGCGTTCATCCAGATCAACTGGGTGCAGATATTCTTCATCATTGGCACAGGCTCCTATCTTTATACCGAGGTCTTCGGACGTTTCTTCAAGAAATATCTTCCCTACACCGTGGAAGCCGTGAACCATCCCAACAACTCCACCACCGAGGTGATTCTGCGCGCCAAAAAAGATTCGATCAAAGGTCAACGCGCCGGGCAGTTTTTGTTCGTGCGTTTTCCGGGGGAGAAGATGCTCAACGAGGCGCATCCCTTCACCATATCGAGCGCGCCGCATGAAGACGTTCTGCGAGTGACCATCAAAGCCAGCGGCGATTTCACCCGTCACCTTTTTGCCAACCTGAAACCAGGGGCCGATGCAATCGTCGAAGGCGCATACGGGATGTTCGATTACAAAACCGGCGGACAGAAACAGATTTGGGTGGCCGGGGGAATCGGCGTCACGCCTTTTCTCTCGTTCATTCGGGACCTGAAAACTGACCCTGCCTTCGATGTGCATTTTTACTACACCGTGAGACATCCCGAAGAAGCCGTCTTCGTGAACGAGATCGAAGATGCCGCGAAGAAATATCCGCATTTGAAGGCGCACGTCCGTTTTTCATCTGTGAGCGGCTCATTGACCGTGGATGAGATCGTGAAAAACGCAGGCGGAAACATCGGCGGGCATCACATCTTCATGTGCGGCCCACTCCCGATGGTGCAGGCGTTTGAAAGGAAGTTCCTTGAAATGGGAGTCCCCACAGGGAACATCCACTATGAAGAGTTCAACTTCAGGTAAAATGCAATTGTCGTCATGTCACGGAGAAATCCATGCAGATCAATATAACAAAAAAAGAGTGGCGCGTTTCCGTAACCGTCATGCACCTCACAGGCAACCTGGATGCGACCAATTACATCGAGGTCATCAACAAGGCGCAGGACCTGTACGCCGGCGGCACACGCGATATTTTGATTGACCTGAGCGGGGTTCCCTACATAAGCAGCGCCGGGTTGATGTCTTTGCATACTGTGGCGTTGATCTTTGCCGGTCAATCCATGTATTCGAAGGAAACGGGACGCCCGTCCTTCCGCGCGATCAACCCTGAGCGCGACGGAGCCGTGCGCCAGCATGTGAAATTGTTCGGCCCGCGACCGGCGGTGGAGCAGGTGCTGGACGTGGTGGGATTGAAACAATTCTTCGATATCTACCACGACATCGAAGCCGCAGTCCAATCCTATTGAGCGTTATCTCCCATCGTGTAAGACCCCCCGGCAAGTGCGCGTCCAGGAAACGAAGGAAATTTCGCTACTGCCATATGTCGTTGCGAGGGTGATCTTCCCCGAAGCAACCTCCTGTTTTCCGAAGCGTTTTGGGTTAAAAGGGAGGTTGCCGCGCCGCCCGCTTCGCGAACCAAGAGCAGCGGCTCGCAACGACATGAAGTAACATGATGTACGGTAGAGAAAAGAAATAAAACATTGGTGAGGGCATCTATGTCTCGAAGAAAAAACAGAAGTATCAGCACCCGAAGCGGGTTATCCGCTTATTTGCGCCGCCCGGCAGTCCAGTTCACTGTGGTGGCGCTTGTCGTTCTCGTGATCGTTTTGATCGCGCTGGCCGGTGGCGGAGGCAGTAAAAGCCTGGCGCGCGAGGTCAGCGTGGACGAGGCCTATCAGATGTATCAAGACGGCGCATTCGTTTTGGATGTGCGCACGCAGGAGGAGTGGGACGAATATCACGCGCCGAATACCACGCTCATTCCGCTCGACCAGTTACCGGGTCGTCTGACCGAGGTGCCGAAGGATCGTCAAATCCTCGTCGTCTGCCGCTCCGGGAATCGCAGTCAGCAGGGACGCGACATCCTGCTCGCGGCGGGATACAACGCCACCAGCATGACCGGCGGATTAAAGGAATGGTACGCCAAAGGATATCCAACCGAAGGCACGCCGCCGCCCCAGTAGCAAAACAAACGAATGTAGCGCAAAACTGTCGGGAGTTTTAACGCAAAGGCGCGGAGGCGCAAAGGCAATAATTTCTTGGCGACCTGGCGTCTTTGCGTTAAATGCCTGGAAAAATTTTACCGATACTTTTGCGCCATACCCAAAACAAACTCCCTTGCAAAAGGGAGTTTTCATTTATGCTAAAATAGAAGCGATGAAGGCCCAACTTCCCCATCCCAAACATTACTCCTATCAACTGCATCGCAAACAACGCACGATGCAGATCATTTTGCCGGTGGTGATTGGCTCGTTGCTGATGATCGGCATGATCGTTTTGATCTGCATTGCCACCTTCAAATCCGGCGGCGATGTGGGACGCTGGGCGGCCATCTCCACCATGTGGATTCTCATCCCCGTTTTGATCGCGGGCCTGATCCTGCTTGCCATCCTGATTGGCGCCATCTATTTAATGGCGCGCGCGCTGGGGGCATTACCGCATTACACCGGCCTCGCGCAGGATTACATCTTCAAGGCGCGCGGCTACATCCTTCGCGGCGCAGACATGGCCGCAAAACCCATCCTTGCGATCAACGAAGTTCTTGAAACCGTCAAGGCATTTCTTGGAAGGATCACCAACCCATGAACAAAGGCAGAACCATTCTCCTCGGCGCGTTGATCGGCGCATTCACCGGGCTGATCGCCGCCCTCCTGCTCACCCGCCGCGCGGAAAAAAGCGAACGGGAAACCGCCCTCACCACCGGCGAAGGACTCAAACTCGGCGTGCTGGTCTTCGGCCTGTTACGCGCCATCGCCTCGCTGGGTGACGATTAAACTCATACAGTACCGCAAGATTTATCTTGCCATGCAAGGCAACGTGAATGTTGCGGTACAGGAGACCGAGGACTCATCTCCTCGGTTATTTTTTTATGGATAGCATTTCACGCATCACATTCCGCCGATACCTGCTCGGGCAACAGGGGCTTTGGCCTGGCCGACGGTTTAAAGGGCTGGCCGGCGCCACTTCCGCGATCCATCAAATGGAGGCGTTGCAACTCGATCCGTTGAACATCGCCGCCCGCAGCCAGGAGATTGCCCTATATGGCCGCGTGCTGGATTTTAAACTGGAGCACCTTTACCAGATCGCCTACGAAAAACGAAACTTCTTCGATTATGGCGGCACCCTGTTCCTCTACCCGATGAAGGAACTGCCCTACTGGCGGGCCATCATGCCGCGCACTTCCAGTTATTCGCGCATGATCGAATTCAGGAAGAATCATCCCCGCGCCATGGAAGAATCGCTGGACGCTTTGCTCGCCAACGGCCCGATGGGCAACCGCGATTTTACCGGCAACGGCCTTTCGCAATGGAGTTACCGCGGGCGCAAAGACAGCGCCGTGGCGTTGTATTATCTCTGGTTGTTGGGCGAAGTGATGATCACAAAGCGCGTGGGCTTTGACCGCGTGTATGACCTGCGCGAGCGTGTGGCTCCGCGCGAACATGATTTTGCTGCGTCCATCGCCGAGGCGGAGGATTTCTTCGCGCGCAAGACCATCGCCATGCTCAACATGATGCGCGAGAAACGATTCCGCGTGGGGCGGCAGGATTCCATCGAACGCGAGGTGACGCCCGCGGAGGCGTAGAAAAAACTATCGGCGCTGATCGAGCAGGGGGTGGTGAGCCAGCTCAAGGTCGAGGGTGGAAGCGAGGTGTGGATCATCCTGACGCAGGACCTTCCATTGATCGAATCACTCGAGGCGGGGCGCGTTCCCAAATCCTGGAAGCCGCTCGATACGACCACGCAGGAGGAGGTCACTTTTCTTGCCCCGCTTGAAATGGTCAGTGCGCGCGGGCGGGCAAAAGTGGTTTTCGATTTCGATTACATTTGGGAGGTGTACAAGCCGGTGCATCAGCGCCGCTGGGGATATTACACCCTGCCGATTCTATATGGCGACGATCTTGTGGCGCGCCTCGACCCGAAACTGGATCGCACAACCGGCACACTTCACATTTTGGGCTTCTGGCTGGAGGACGACGCACCGAAGGATGAGATGTTTGCAAGCGCACTTGCACGTGGGCTGGTTCGTTTTGCGCGGCTGGTCAATGCGAAGAGGGTGGATGTGAGCGGGGTGAAGCCTGTCAAACTGCGCGCCTATTTGAAGAAGCATGTCCGTTTGTAGGATCGTTCATCCGCCACGCGGGGCGGGGGAAAATTAGAATTGGAACAGCGACATCAAATTGTAATTGACTCGGCGCGTAAATCCGTATAGTATTAATTCGATTTCTTCTTTAAATACTCTTCACCGTACGTTTTGTCCAAATGGCAGACCCTAAAGGTTTTTTCGGCAAAGCATGAGTCAAGTTTGCAAAGAATCCCTGCTAAAACTTTGTTTTGGATTGCAAGGGAAACCTTTAGGGTCTTTTTCTCAACAGGTGTACGGTAGAGAATTTAAACATTAATGTTTGAACAAAAAGGATGATTTCGATGGCCCGCAATACACATCCAAAACAAAAATTGAAAACAGAGGATGGGGGTCATTTTTTTCAGTTGCTTTTCACAAGCCACCCTGTTCCGATGTATGTGTATGACCTGGAAACGCTGGCGATCCTGGATGTCAACGATGCGGCGGTGGAAACGTATCGTTACCCGCGTGATGAATTTCGAGCCTTGACCGTCGGGGACCTTGCGCAGGATGGCGACGCCGCCTTCCTGTTGAACAACGGGATGAGAACAAAACAGGAACCATATATTTGGAGATCACAGCATACATGCAAGGACGGGCGGCGCATTGACGTGGATGCCGCCATCCACATCATTGATTT
>JBBIUO010000001.1:4239-4713 GCA_037440205.1 Chloroflexota bacterium | reverse complement strand
GTGATGACACAGGATGCCGCCGGGCCAGGGCGGATGCCGGAGAAAGGCCGGGCCGAATCGGACGTTGAACTGCGCGCCCTGTTTGCCTCGATGCAGGATGTGGTGCTGGTCATTGACCGCGACGGGGTGTATCGCAAGATCGCGCCCACCAATACCGGTTTATTGATCAGGCCGAGGGAGGAACTGCTCGGCAAAAACCTGCGGGATTTCTTTTCCGCTGAAAAAGCCGGGCAGTTCATCCATGCGGTACGGGAGGTGTTGGAAACGCGGCAATCGGCACACATCGAATACGAACTTTCGATCAACGGACAGCCCACGTGGTTCGCCGCATCCATATCGCCGATGGATGAAAATAACACCCTTTGGGTGGCGCGCGATATTACCGACCGCAAACTGGCGAACCGGCAGTTGCAGGAATCCGAGGAACGTTACCGTACGCTATTCGACCGCATGATGGATGGAATCTACCGCAGT
>JBBIUO010000001.1:0-4214 GCA_037440205.1 Chloroflexota bacterium | reverse complement strand
TGAAGATGTTTGGCTGTTCCAGCCGGGAGGAGATGCTGGCCATCGATATCAAAAGTGAACTTTATTTCGACGCCGCCGAAAGGGGGACACATAAACTGGATACCGGCCAGGGGGAAACGGATATTTTCAGACTGCGCCGCAAGGATGGATCGGAAATATGGGTCGAGGACCGCGGCACATATATCTATGATGAGCAGGGCAACGTCATCTTTCATGAAGGGACGCTGCGCGATGTCACGGCACGCAGGCAGGCGGAGGAGGACCTGCACCGCGCAAAGGAATCGCTCGAGCAGGCAAACCAGGAACTCGAGCGTGTGCTTGCACGCGAACAGCAACTGGCGCGCACAGACGGCCTGACCGGTTTATACAATTACCGTTATTTTTTCGAACTTGCGACCCGTGAGTTCATGGCGGCCATGCGTTACCGGCGCCCGCTTGCCATCCTCATGTTCGATACGGACGATTTCAAGCAGATCAATGACTCCCTCGGCCATTCTGCCGGCGATAAGATATTGGCGCAGATTGCGCGCACCACCGCCGCGCAAATGCGTTCGGTGGATGTGCTGGCGCGTTATGGCGGCGACGAATTCATCATCCTGCTTCCCCAGACCGGCGCGAAAAACGCGTTTCACATTGCCGAGCGCATTCGCGCAAATGTGGCGGCTTTGAAAATGCCCACCGAGAAGGGCCTGGTTTCGGTGACTCTCAGCATCGGCATCGCCGAAATTTCGTACAAGCCGGCCGATGAAAGCGTCGAGTATATCGTCCAGCGCGCAGACAAGGCATTGTATGATGCCAAACAGTCCGGTCGAAACCAGACCGTGGTTTACGTTCCGGCGGAAGACGGAGCGCCCTGATGGCCTCCGAACCGCTCACCTGGAAACATGAGACGACGCCCGGTCCAAATGAAGAGACCCTGCGGCGGCAGTTGGACAACCTGCAGAGCCTTTATCAATTGACCGCTGTTATCAGCCAGACTTCATCCATGAATGGGATATATGAGGCCGCCCTGGATTGCCTGCAAAACACGCTTCACCCCGATCATGCCTCGATTTTATTGCTCGACGCGGATAACGTCATGCGCTTCAAGGCGTGGCGCGGTCTTTCGGATTCCTATCGAAAGGCCGTTGAAGGACATTCACCCTGGCCTCCCGATGCGAAGGACCCCCAGCCTTTCCTTGTGAACGATGTGCAACAGGAACCCGGTCTGGACTCGCTTCAAACTGCCCTTGCAAATGAAAAGATCCGCGCTGTGGCATTTATCCCGCTGACCTACCAGGGACGTCTGCTGGGCAAGTTCATGATCTACCACGACGCTCCCCATGTCTTTGGTGCGGAGGAAACCCAGCTGGCGCAAACCATTGCCCGCCATGTCGCGTTTGTGATCGCGCACAGGCAATCGGAGGAGGTTCTGCACCTGCAAAGTTCCGCCTTGATGGCCGCGGCGAATGCCATTGTCATCACAAACGTTGACGGCACCATCGAATGGGTCAACCCGGCTTTTAGTGCGCTGACCGGATACGCGCCTGAGGAGGCCATCGGCAAAAACCCGCGCGAACTTGTAAGGTCGGGTGAACACGATGTGGAATTTTACAAAAGCATGTGGAATACCATCCTGTCTGGCAGGGTCTGGCATGGTGAATTGGTCAACCGCCGCAAGGATGGGAGCCTCTATAATGAGGAACAGACCATCACGCCGTTGAAGGATGAACAGGGCAGGATCACCCACTTCATTGCCATCAAACAGGATATTAGCGGCCGCAAGCAGACGGAACAGGTCGTGAGCCAGTGGCTGGCCGAACAAAATACCCTTCATCAGGTCAGCCAGTCCCTGCTTTCGGTGCGGCTCGACCCGGACAGGATATACACGACCCTGCACCATGCCGTGGTGCAGATCATGCCCTGTGATGTGTTCACCATCGTGATGGACGATAAAAACGGGGGCGATTATCATGCCGTCTATTTATTCGATACAGACCGGCGCTACCCGCCGCGGCGCATTCCGCGCGATCAGGGATTGAGCGGACGGATCATTTCCAGCGGGCAGACGTTGTTCATCCATGACGACCTGCAATTCAACATTCCCGCCGTCCATTTTGGCTCGCCTGCGCCGGTGCGTTCGATCCTTGCGGTGCCCCTGCAAAAGAACCGGAATACGGTTGGCATGGTTTCGGCGCAATCCTATCAGCCCAATGCCTATAATGAGCGGCATCGCGTGTTGTTGGAGACTCTGGCCGCACAGGTGACAACCCTGCTCGAGAATGCCAGTCTCTTCAACGAGACCCGCCAGCGGCTGGTGGAACTTGAATTGCTTTACGAAAGCGGCCTGGTCCTGAATCAATTGCTGACCCCAAAGGAAGTGGGAGCCAGGGTCGTTGAATTGCTGGAACAAAAACTGGGCTGGCACCACATCGCGATCCGCCTGGTTCAACAGGAGGACAGCCTGGAACTGCTGGCGTTCAATCAACCGGGGTTGAAGGACGAAGCGCAACGACTCGAAGTGGAGAAACAATTCCAAACGCTGGTCTCGCGCACAGGTCAGGGATTAAGCGGCTGGGCGGTTCAACAGAAACAGCCGATTCGGTCGAACAATCTAAGCCATGATCCCCGGTATATTGATACCTATCCCGGTCTGCAATCCGGTTTGTACGTTCCCATGAAAATTGGCGACCGGGTGATCGGGGTGATCAGCATCGAAAGCGAAGAAGCAAATGCCTTTACCGAAGCGGACGAGCGCCTCGCCGTCACGCTGGCGAATCAGGCCGCCACTGCAATCGAGAATGCCCGCCTGTTCGAAGCGGAACGAAAACAGCATCAAATGTCGGATGCCCTGCGGGATGCCCTGCGCGCCGGCGCTTCCATGAGCGCGAGCCTCGATTTCGAGACCATTTTGGATCGCCTGCTGGAGACGCTGGAACGCGTGGTGCCGTTCGAGGGCGGTTGCATCATGTTCGTTCGCGCGGAGGATCAAAAGATCAACATCGCCAGAATGCGCGGGTATGAAAAATGGGGGGGAGAGATGGCAGCCGCCATTTCGAAGTTCGTTTTCGACATTTCATCTGTCGAAAACCTGCGCTGGGTATTGAATAACAAACGTTCGCTTCTCATTCCGGATGTGGAACAATACCCCGGCTGGGTGCGCGTTCCGGAATCCCGTTTCACCCGCTCGTGGCTTGGCGCGCCGATCATTGTTGATAACGAGGTCATCGCCATCTTTTCACTGGACAGCACAGTACCGGACTTTTTCACGAATGAACATGCCGAACTGTTGCAGGCCTTCACCGGCCAGGCTTCGCTTGCATTGCAAAATGCGCGCCTGTTCGATGAAACCGCGCGCCGCGCCCGTGAGTTTGCCTCCCTGTATGAAACAAGCAGTATCCTCTCCTCGGAAAATGAACTGGGCGCACTCCTGCAAACCATTGTGGAACATGCCAGAAAATTATTGAACTCCAATTCGAGCGGCATCTATCTCTATCACTCCGGGAACGATAAACTGGAGTTAACCGTGGACACCACCGATTTTGGGGCCATTGGTACGCGCCTGCAACTCGGCGAAGGTGCGGCGGGACGTGTGGCGCAGACAAAG
The DNA here is from genome assembly GCA_037440205.1 of Chloroflexota bacterium. Lineage (GTDB taxonomy): Bacteria > Chloroflexota > Anaerolineae > Anaerolineales > Villigracilaceae > Villigracilis. The sequence goes on along the minus strand of JBBIUO010000001.1, from coordinate 628 downwards.
CGGCCCCTGCGAATTGATGATTATTCGACCTGGGAAGGCCGCTCGTCTCAATACAAACGATTCCCCATTCGCGCCGTCCTCGAAGTGCCGATGCTTTACGGCGGCGAATTGATCGGCGTGCTGACCGCCGATGAAACCGGCGACTCCGAAAGGAAATTTACCGAAGCCGATGAACGCCTGCTTTCCCTCTTTGCCTCCCTGGCCGCCGGGGCCATTCATTCGGCGCGCCTGCGCGAGCAGACCGCCCATCGCCTGAATCAATTGCAGGCCCTGCACGCCATCGACCGCGCCATCTCCTCCTCGTTCGATCTGCGCCTGATCCTGAACACCGTCATTTCCCAAACCATTGCGCAACTGGGTGTGGATGCCGCCGATATTCTTTTGTTCAATCCCCACCTGCAAACCCTCGATTACGTGGCCGGGCAGGGATTTCACACCCGCGGCATCGAGCAGACTCACCTGCGGCTTGGGGAGGGGTACGCCGGGCGTGTGGCGTTTGAACGCGCCGCCCTTCACGTTTCCGACCTGAGTCAAAGGTCCGCATTTGTGCGCGCCTCCGTCCTGGAAGCCGAGGGTTTCATGGAATACTACGGCACGCCGCTCATCGCCAAAGGGGAACTCAAAGGCG